>CAUUQE010000010.1:0-29083 GCA_963547065.1 uncultured Prevotella sp.
GCGCACACGTCTGGGGGGCGCGAGGTCGCTGGTTCGAGTCCAGTAATCCCGACTTTTAGTTCGATACAAATAAGAACATTTTTATTTATCGTATTGATAATAGTCATTGCAATCAATACGGATACCATGAGATCGGAACTCCAAAGAAGCGTAAGTTTGCTGCGGAATAAAACTTAAGAAGAACGATGTAACTTTTTGATACGAATATTTTCAAGTTCTTTTGATGAGATAACATGAGGATAGCAAACACATATAACTTGACTACACATCATGCTGAAGGTATGGCAGACGTGTGTTCTTATACGGCTGTAATCGAATTTGTCAATTCAGTTCTTGAAGTTTTGTATAAGATGAAAGCCATAAATCTAAGACTTTATTCTACCAATTATCAGTGATATGTAGTTCTAATCAATAATTTGTAGGAAAACTTGCAATACTGCAAGAAGATGCTTTCTTTACATTCTTATGCCAATATTGCTATAGGGCGTGTTTACGGCGTTTGCAGGGCGGTTTCGATAGGTATGGCAAATATTGCGGATAGGGAGTGTGTCTATGACGATCAGGAATGGAGTCTAAGAGAATTACGTGGTATTTATTAGATAACTAAAAATAAGAAATATCTCAATGAGGCAGAACGGTTGGCTGTATTTGTCTTAGATGGTCGGGATGTTGTCCTGATGCCGGTAGCAATGAATATGGCGGTATAACACGGGGACCGGCTTATAATTCCAAACATGCTTGTAGCGCCAGTCCGCTGATTTCATCATTCGTATGGCTATATGAAGTTTATAAAGAAGATGCTTTTGCTGAGATGGAAAGTATATGTCGTAGTCGAAGATGGGGATATATGACTGAATGTTTACTGAAACATGGCAATTATTTTGATTTTGCCAAAAAAATCTATGCTCGGCAGAAAGCCACACTTTTTCGTAACGAGGGTATATAAGGATATGCTTGGTGCTGGTAATACGATTAAATATGAGACTGTAGACGGTTGGAAATGCTGCAAGTATGTGGATGTAGGAGAGTCCATGGGGGCAGCCTATCCGTATAATACGGGGGCGCTGCTCTCGGGAGGAGCCGACTTGTATTGTGTTATTGGAGAGAGTTCTTATCTTGTTGATGCCCGAGAGTTATCGCATCAATCTTATTCAAAGTTTGCTTTTGTTATCATGATTGGTGGAAAACATTGTTACGAATATGTATATCATTCCTTTTTGAGTACTGATGGAGCCGTCTGTTATTGGGATGGGGGCGACTATTGGTTTTACGATGTATATCTGCGAGGGCAGTTAGATGTGTATAGATTTATGGATAATGAGTCGGAGAATGGTGCCTGAGAAGTACTCGAAAAAAATCAAGTCAATCTTGATTATGCATACGATCATTACCGAAAAGATGGTTTGTTACCTGTAAAATTACTTGAAGATGAGACGCAAAAGTAGGTGGAGAAAATGGTATCCGATTATTGAAATACGTTGTATATTTCAGTTTGTTTTTACTTCGGAATACGCTATGTTGGCCGAAAATAGTTTGTAATTTAGGCATACAATCAAGAAATTTTAACAGATATTAATAATAAAAAGTATTATTAATATATCGACTTCAATAAAATAATGTATTTTTGTGACATGTTAATTTTAGCCATGAATATGAGAATAATCCTTATGTGTGCCATGTTTTTTTTGACATCTGATGCAGTTAAGGCACAACAATTAAAACTAAATGAAAAGAATGTAGAACAGATTGTACAGGCAATGACATTCGAAGAAAAAGCGCGATTGCTGGTTGGAGTGCCTCAAACCCTTGTCAATGGTGCTGCCGGCGCAACAGCTGGATTTCCGCAGTATGGTATACCAATGACCATTTTGACTGATGGGCCAGCAGGTGTTCGTATTGATTGGAAACGAGAGGGAGATCCTAATTCATACCATGCCACGGCATTTCCCATAGGTAGTTGTCTTGCTGCATCATGGAATGTCGATCTTGCACGGCAGATCGGTGTTGCGATGGGCAATGAAACGAAAGAATTTGGTTGCGATGTGTTGCTGGCGCCAGGTATGAATATTCATCGTAATCCCTTGTGCGGTCGCAATTTCGAGTATTTTTCGGAAGATCCTATTCTGACAGGGAAGATGGCTGCCGCCGTTGTTAATGGTGTGCAAAGTGTTGGTGTCGGAACAAGTATCAAGCATTTTGCGGTGAATAGTCAGGAAGATGCTCGTATGTCTGTAAATGAGATTGTTTCGCAAAGAGCCCTACGCGAGATTTATTTGAAAGGATTCGAAATAGCTGTTAAAGAGGCTGAACCATGGACAGTGATGTCTTCTTATAATCGTTTGAATGGTTCCTTTACACAAGAGAATCGTGAACTGCTTACTACGCTGCTGCGCGATGAGTGGGGATATAGAGGAATGGTGATGACCGATTGGACGGATACACGTAATACCGTGGCGCAGGTTTACGCCGGTAATGACTTGATGGAGCCGGGACATAATGACCAAGTACAGCAGATTATTGATGGGGTGAAGAACGGAAAATTAAGTGTTGAAGATGTTGATCGTAATGCGAAACGTATTCTTGAGTATGTTCTTAAGACACCGACATACCATGGGTATAAGTATAGCAATAAGCCTAATCTAAAGGCACATGCTGCGCTTGTTCGTAGCGGTGCACCCGAAGGAATGGTACTTTTGAAGAATGAAAATATGGCGTTGCCGTTGAATAATATAAGAACAGCAGCTCTTTTCGGCAGCTCTTCTTACCGCTCCATGTCGTGTGGCTTAGGTTCTGGTACGGTTAATCCCGACCATGTGGTGAATATTGTGGATGGATTATCTGCGGCGGGCATTACCTGTACATCGGATTTACAGACGTTGTATGACCAGAAACGTCAATTCGAAGACACGCGCCATCGCATGGAACGTGGCGATGATTACGACTGGAAACCGGGCCGTGTGCAGTATTCGGAATTTGAATTGAGTAATGATGCCATTCGTGCACAAGCCGATAGGTCGGATGTTGCAATATTTACAATCGGACGGGAAGCCGGTGAAGGAGGAGATAGGTCGGTGGATGGCAGGAGTGGTTTTAACCTTACAGACATGGAAGTAAGACAACTTAAGAATGTTTGTCGTGAGTTCCACGCTGCCGGAAAGAAAGTTATTGTGATTATTAACAGTGGAAGTGTTATTCAAACAACTAACTGGAAAGATGATCCTGATGCCATTCTTTTAGTATGGCAGCCCGGAGAGGAGTGTGGAAACTCGGTTGCCGATGTTCTCACAGGCAAAGTTAATCCATCAGGAAAATTACCGATGACATGGGTTGAGAACGTTAAAGACCACCCTTCTACCAAGAACTTTCCTATGAAAGATGGCACTAATCTCAAGGAATCTTTCCATAAGGAAGGTATTGATGTTGGGTATCGTTATTTCAATACGGTTAAGAAAAAGGTGTCTTATCCATTTGGCTTTGGTCTGAGTTATACCAAGTTTTCTTATACGAAACCCGAGGTTAAAACCACAAAAGATGGTTTCCGTGCTACTATAGTGGTTACAAATATTGGTGATAAAAGTGGAAAAGATATTGTTCAGTTGTATGTTTCGGCACCGAAAGGCATGTTGGAGAAACCGGCGAACGAGTTAAAAGCATTTGCCAAGACCAGACTGCTAAAACCGGGAGAAAAGCAGATTCTCATTTTCAATGTAGCGAATTACGACCTTGCTTCATTCAATGAAACAGTTTGTCAGTGGGTAAGTGATAAGGGAACATATACCGTGAAGTTCGGCGCGTCAGTGGAAGATATCCGTGCAGAAGCAAAATACAAACTGAACAAAGTGTTCATCAAAAAGGTAAATGATATATTGAAACCAGACAAAGCAATCTAATTTGCTTATTGTTTAATCGGGAGTATAGTGGTCTTGGAAGTGTGTCTGTCGGCGGTACGCAAGGAGACTATGACATTTTCTTATTTTATATGAGGAAACTACTTATAATCTCGGCTATTGTAGCCATGAACCTGCCATTAGGAGCTGTCGTAAGGCAATTACCTACATTTACTGAATGGCATGATATGCAGGTAAATGAGATCAATCGTTTCCCTTTGCATACCGATTTCTTTACTTATGAATCGGTAGAAATGGCAAAGAAAGGGGACAAGACGTTATCTTCAAATTATTTATCTCTTGATGGAGATTGGAAATTTTACTGGGTAAAAGATGCTGACAAGCGCCCTGCAAATTTCTATAAACTGAATTATAACGATGCCTCATGGCACATTATAAAAATTCCGGGGATATGGGAAATGAATGGATATGGTGATCCTGTGTATGTAAACATCGGATTTGCATGGCGTGGTCACTTTAAAAATAATCCTCCGAAAGTGCCTGTTGAGAATAATCATGTTGGCTCTTATCGCCGTATTGTCAATATTCCTGCAAATTGGGACGGCAAACAAGTGATCGCACATTTCGGTTCTGTTACATCAAACATATATCTTTGGATAAACGGAGTGTTTGTTGGATATGCGGAAGATTCAAAAGTTGCAGCCGAATTTGATATTACCCGATACTTGAAAAAAGGCAAAAATTTGATAGCATTTCAAGCTTTTCGCTGGAGTGACGGGAGCTATTGTGAGGATCAAGACTTTTGGCGAATGAGTGGAGTGGGACGTTCATGCTATTTGTATGCACGGAGTGTTACCTCTCAAATCAGAAATATCCTCGTTACCCCCGATGTGGGAAATAATTATAAGGATGGTATTCTTCGTATTAATTTCCATACGTCTGGTATCGTTCCGGAATTCACTCTTTATGACGCCTATGGTAATGAGGTATGGTATAGGCCACAGGGAAGAATAGATAAATCAGATTTGTCTTCTATAGTAATGCCTATAAAAGATGTCCATCTTTGGACAGCTGAGACACCTTATTTATATACGCTCATTGCAACGATGAAAGAAAATGGAAAAATAGTAGGTGTGGTTCCACAAAAAGTCGGTTTTAGAAAAATAGAGATAAAGAATTCTCAGCTTCTTGTCAATGGGAAACCAGTTTACATCAAGGGGGTCGACCGTCATGAAATAGATCCTGACGGTGGCTATGTGGTAACCCGTAAACGTATGATACAGGATATACAGATCATGAAACGGTTTAATATCAATGCTGTTCGTACTTGCCATTATCCTGATGATCCTATGTGGTATGATTTATGTGATGAATATGGCATCTATATTTGTGCCGAGGCCAACCAAGAAAGTCACGGGTTTGGTTATGGAAACGATGCGGTTTCGAAGACTCCGTTATTTGCTAAGCAGATATTAGAACGTAATCAACATAACGTGGAGACGTTTTTTAACCATCCCAGTATTATCTGTTGGTCGATGGGAAACGAGACTGTGGACGGCCCGAACTTTGCTGCAGTTTACAAATGGATCAAGAATAGAGATAATAGCCGCCCTGTCCATTGGGAGAGAGCTATCAAAGGAGCTAATACGGATATATATTGTCCGATGTATCTGCCGCACGACGAGTGTGAACGTTACGCTCTTTCATCTGCGGCAGAAGATCAAAAGCCACTGATAATGTGCGAATATGCCCACGCTATGGGTAACTCCTGTGGAGGCTTTAAGGAATATTGGGAGTTGGTACGCAAGTATCCTAAGTTCCAAGGAGGATTTATTTGGGACTTTGTGGATCAAGGTCTTCATGGCAAGGATGCCCAGGGACGTAGCATATATAAATATGGTGGTGACTATAATTCGTATGATCCTTCCGACAATAACTTCAATTGTAACGGTTTGATCAGTCCTGATAGGGTGCCAAATCCACATATGTATGAGGTAGGATACTATTATCAAAACATTTGGACTACTCCTGTTGATCTCAAAAAAGGTGAAATAAGAGTATACAATGAGTATTTCTTCCGCGATTTGAGTAATTATAAACTTGTGTGGAATATTACGGTGGACGGGAAAAAAACACAAAACGGGGTAATTGACCACTTGGAGGTAGCCCCTCAGCAAGCTAAGATATTTACGTTGGGTTATAAACTTAACGAATATACTACGGGAGAAGTTTTGCTGAATGTCGAATTTCGCCTGAAAAAGGCAGAACCCCTGATGCAGGCAGAACAGATTGTTGCATATAATCAAATGCAAATCAAAAACTACCGGTTTAACCTTTTGTGTAGGGCGTCAATAGCGAATGGAGATAAGCTGAAACTTGTAGACAAGAATAATATCCATACTTTAACAGTTGCAAATAATGTATGTACCGTTGTATTCGATAAGACTACAGGTTGGCTTACGACCTATACGGTTGAAGGACAGCAATTATTGGGTGATGGTGGAATAATGAAACCGAACTTTTGGCGTGCTGTCACGGATAATGATATGGGGGCGACTATCAATAAAAAGTTTAAGGTTTGGTATGAGCCAGTACTGCAGTTACGGCAGATAAATGTACAAAAAAATGGAAAAGATATGTTAGTTACAGCCGTATATAATATGCCTCAAGTAAAAGCTACACTTATGCTTTCCTATACTATTGTAGCTGATGGAAGTATGACGGTCGTGGAGGAAATGATGGTAGATAAGTCGGAAAAGATTCCTTGTATGTTCCGTTATGGCATGTTGATGCAGCTGTCGTACGATATAGATTGTTCGGAATTCTACGGTAGAGGTCCCGTTGAGAATTACGTAGACCGAAAAATGTCTCAGAATATAGGAATTTATACACAAACAGCTGATGAACAGTTTTATCCTTATATCCGTCCCCAAGAGACGGGTACCAAGAGTGATATTCGATGGTGGAAGCAAACAGATAACTCTGATAATGGTTTCTGGATCGTATCAGATAGTGCTTTTTCCGCTGGTGCACTACACTATACTGTCAATGATCTGAATGGTGGGGATGAGAAAGAACAACAACATTCTCCCCAAGTACCTAAGTCTAAGTACACCAATCTCTGTATTGATATGGTGCAAGCTGGTGTGGGAGGGGTAGACAGTTGGAGTGCAAAGGCCGAGGCACTGCCCCAATACCGTTTACCGTATCGTAATCGTAAATTTATTTTTCGTATTGTTCCCGTAAAGAAATAACTATTTCTTATCCCGATAGAATTATGTTTTCCTCCGTTTGTTTCTATAGATGGAAGTAGACGGAGGATTATTTTACTTTCCTGTCCGTTCGTTTCATATCCGATAGTTATCCTGCAATGCTAATTAATGCTAAATTTAGGGAGGAATGGAGAAATTATGTTATCTTCGCGAAATAAAGAAGTGTATCATGCGAAAGTATCTGCTTTTTTTGATAGTAACAGTAGTAATATCTGCTTGTGGCTCTTTGCGACAGATATCACGGTCGGGGATAACGAGACAGGTATGGACAGCTGAAAAAGTTCTGACTGTCGTTGAGAGCAGACATTACTCTGTCGACATTAAATATATGTTTCCGCAACGGGGGATGATGAAAGCACTTGATTATGGATATGGACTGCGTATATCAGGGGATAGCCTCTATTCGTATTTGCCTTATTTTGGAGTTACTCACGGTGTTGTTCCTTATGGAGGAGGCAAAGCTCTGCATTTTGATGCAATTGTTTCTGACTATTTCGTCGATATGCTCAATAAAAATCTTACACGTGTAATGATTTTTGTAGTCAATGAAGAGGATCGCTACCGTTACATAATAAATATTTACAACAACGGAAATGTGCAACTATCGGTACAAGCCGAGAGGCGTGACTTTATCTCTTTTTCTGGAGAATTGGCTTGGGAGAATAAGGAAAGAGTTGAATAAGTATGAAGAAACTGTTATTAATATGCGGTGGATTGTTGTGCATGACAGAAGCGTTGGCTGTAAAATTATCTTCAGAAAAGGCTTGGAATGTAAGGTATGTGAAAGAACACTTGTATTATCATCTTGGCAATGAGTTGAATGTAATTGATGTAGATATTGAATGGCCTGAAACTATTGATTTCTCGACAGTCAAACCATTGCAGAGGTTTTTATCGAACAAGCTTTTCCAGGTAGATACAGATAATTTAAAAGAGGCTTATAGAGTCTTTCGCAAGCGCTATGGTGAACCTGTTACGCGAAAATTCGATACGCTTCCCGATGATCGGAAGTATTGCTATATCGAATGTTCTCTGAAACAAATGGCATATAGCAGAGGACATTTTATCTCTTACCGTCTTTTTTATACATCAGTACCGGCATCTCTGTCTTCACAAAAAGGAGACACTGTAAATATTCTTTTTACTTATGATCTTATTCATAATAAGATTCTTTTGATGCAAGACGTATTGCGTAGTAACCGTATATCGGGTGATACTGCGGGGCGAGAATTTATTATGAGTGTAATAAGTGGTGCGAATACAAATATTCCGACTGATATTGAGGCTTTGTTTCTGACTAATGCGTGTCTATATGATAAGGGACTAATCGTAGATGCAGTGTTAGAAGAATCTGATGGATTTCAATTGCCCGTTGTTTCTGTTATCGGCTTTGATGCCCATAAGAACTTCTTTTCGAAGGTAGTGGTAAACTTGTTTCGTGATCAAACGCCTGTGGAACATTCTGATTTTGTACCAGATACGACGACATTGTATGGTGTACCTTTTGTAGATGCAGCTGATGTAGCCCCTTCTTTTCATGGTGGTATGGACAGTCTACAGCATTTTCTTTCTAAGCATGTGCACTACCCCGATTTCGAACGTATTAACCGTGTACAGGGTAGTGTGCTTGTGGCTTTTGTTATTGATGTGGAAGGGCAGGTTACCGATGTCTGCGTGATACGTTCTGTATCTCCTGTTCTTGACCGTGAAGCAGCGCGTGTCATCAGTATGATGCCGCGATGGACCCTGCGATGAAAGATGGAAAAACCGTCGCTTTCAAGATGGTTATTCCGATTAAATTCCAAATTATAGAGTAGTAATTCTCCTGTTTTTATTCTTTTCTGTCTTTATTTTCAACTTTTTGTATTATAATTTATTTTTGCTTTGCGAAATGGAGAATTTCATTCTTCTTTCTCCGTTCCTTGTCGATTTTCAAACCTTATCTTCACAAAATTGTATCCCATTGCGCGTAAGAGATTATCGAATTGTGTAATGGCGTTTTGTTCTGCCGATACTATGTTACGATCGTTCAGACATCGTTTCTTCATGGTAGCATAGGCCTTACGATAAAGTGCGTCACGGGAATCTTCTGTCCACGAACCATTTTCGTAGAAAGAACGTGTGCGAGCCTCGTCAATAAAATCGTTTGAAAGCAATTTAATGGGCGGTAAGGTCACCAAAATAGTATCTTCATTTGCTGTTATCCATCCCGGTTTAGCTTCGTGTAGGTTCACTCCGAGACGTAGTGTTCCGTAGTAAATACGTACGAGTTGGGAGTCTCCAAAGAATCCGTATCGTATGGTATCTATCAACTCTTCATCGCTGACTGATAGAAATTCCCACTCTCCAATACGTTCTATAGAGCGTATTTGCATGGGAGTAATATCGATTCGTCCATTGTGAGAAAGGGTTATAGTGTTGTCTTTGTTAAGCCAGTAAAATGCAGTGACAACAGCAAACACAAGGAGTAACAGCATTACACCGGTTATTACCGCTGTTCGAGCTGCACCTCTGCCAAACATACGGAGCGGTTCAGGTATTATATGCTTATTGTCTTTCATAATCGTTTGTATCTTTTTCTAACAATTCCGGAATATCATACGCCGTAAATTTTTTGCGGAAACTAATGGTGATATTTTCTTCTTTATAACCCATTTGTACAAGCATAGGCACCAATATGCGCGCTACATTCTCACGGGCCAGCTCAATAATGCCCGTTTGTGAAATGTCTTTGAGGATAGCTTCCCGTCCTTGTTGTTCGTAAGCTGAAAGTTCAGCATCGCTGAAGTTACTGCGCATTATAGAGACATACTGTTTCACATCATCATGATTGATACGTGTACCGATGAGAATTATTTTTGGATCGGGTAATGTGATGTTTATTTTTTGTCCATAGTGGTGTACATTATTTTCGTTAAATCCGTCGAAGTCTATGTATGCCTTTATTGTTGCATCCATCGGAATAGCTACTTTACGATTACTGAGCGGTAGATCGATATTAAACGACTGTTGTAGGAGTTTACCCGAAAGTTGCTTAGTATCATCGTGAGTCACGATTTTATGTACGCATACTTCAGCGGTATAGAGCCGTGAGCACTTCTGTATTTGCATCACCATCATGGGGATTGTATCCACTGTGGGTGCATCCTTGGGTGTGTGGCTGCCCGAACAAGCAATGATGAAAGGTAATATGAGGACGTGATACGGTAGTTTTTTTATCATCGTTTAAACTGTTAATATCTATGCAAAGGTAGTAAAAATATGATAAAAGATAGGTTGTAACACAGCTTTTTTCATTTTTCGTTAAACTTTTACAACATGTTAGCGTCAAATAAACAGTTGCAACGTAAAGATAATTCTGTATGAACAATTAAAATGGAAGAGTAAAGATGAAGAAATTAATGATAGTTATAGTTGTTTTGTTGATGTTTGATATATCGGTTATGGCGCAAGGTAAATGTTCGGAAAAGTGTAATAAAAAACGGCCGGACATGGTAGAGATGGTTCGTATACATACCGATCGTATGGTACGAAAGTATGACCTTGATGAGGTACAGGCCAAGAAGTTACTCGATATAAATACTGAGTATATGGGAAAGATGAAACCAGTAGTTCAGTCTAAGGGGAGAGGCGACAGAAATAAATGTTCTTACTATGCCGACCGTAAAGCGATGCTCTCAGATTCTTTGCAACATTTGTTTTTTCCGTTAGGTAAGGAGATGCTCAAAAATCCTATGGCTTATGATGTCGAATTGAGGCAGCTGATGACTAAGGGGCAGTATGCCAAGTATGAGAACGATATGGATCAAATGCGCCATCGTGGCTTAAAGAAGGATTATAAGCGTTTCTCTGATCAGGAAAGAAGTTCAAAAGAAGAGAAATAATTACTTCGAATAGCCTATTTATTATAATTATAAATCTTCAATAGTATTTAGTTTAATTGTGGTATGGGGTACTCTCTAAGTGATTTAGAGAGTACCTTTTTTTTCATCTGTTACAGATATTTTTGTATCTTTGTAGCCTAAAATGATGGTGATATGAAGAAGCATCTTATGTTTTTGATAGTTGCTGTTGTGCTTTTGGCAACAGCATCTTGTGGTAGTAAACCCGAGAGTCATCGGATTATAGCACCCAAGCCGGTAAAGCAGAAGCCTAAAGCAACCCAGAAAATAGGTGATTATGTACAGGTTCGCAATATTAAATGGTTAGGTGCAAAGTATAAAGTGGAGGTGAAACGTGTAGCTGATACATCGCTTCCTTTGGCCGATGACGGCGCCGGGAATAAATATTTTGATAACCGGATAACTGTACGTATCCTGCGTGGAGATGGATCCGAATTCTTCAGTCGTACGTTTACAAAGTCTGATTTCAATGCATCTCTTGAAGAAACATACCGTAAGAACAGTGCATTATTGGGTATTGTGCTCGATCGGGCAGAAGGTGATCATTTGATATTTGCGACAAGTGTAGGGTCTCCGGATAAGATGAGTGATGAATATCTGCCATTGTTGCTTACGATAACCAATCATGGTATCGTGACAGTTACCAAGGATAACCAACTTGATACTGGCAGTGATTCTGAGGGAATTTAAAATGATAGGTATGAAACAAATACTCTTTAATCCGATTGATCCATTTGCCTGTCGGATATAGGGAGCTATGTTCATTTAAGATGACTAAAGAAATTTATACTCAATAGTGTGGAAATATTTTTGGGAAAGAAACGAGAAGAATTCTATGTTCCATACTTACCATGATTTTGCTTTTCAGTCTTAAAACATTTTAGAGTAACTGCCGGATAGCTCGTTTTTTGTTCTATCTTTGCAGGAGTTGCCTGTGAGCCACCTCGAATGATTTGGGATAATGACTTATGAAACAGAGGTTTACCAGACAGTTGGCCGCTAATTCAATGTCGTTTAAGTCAACTTCTTTTTCTCTGACTACTTCCTTGCCGAGACATACCTCCCATGTAGTATCGAAATCGGCGTCTTCTGCCCCCATGAGAGAGTTGCAGTTTCTGTCGTCTTGCAATAGTTTGTAACGAATAGTTTTTTTTGATGTTACCGGCTTCAGCTCTAACAGGGTGTCGTAGGCTTCCTTTAGAGCTTTCCGATATTTTATTGTACCGGGAAACATCTCATTGATTACGGGCATCAGTTCCTCGAATTCGTATGCTTGCAATAAATGAATTAGTTTCATATTGTTTTTTTCTATTATTATATTATGCTGACTTTGTAAAAGACAGTTACTTGTGTCTGTCGGTTGTTAGAGTATCTTCAAGGCGATGTGGGCACAAGCTTCAGCATCGGCGAGTGCATGGTGGTGATGCGATAGGTTATATCCGCATTGTTCTGCAACAGTTTGTAATTGATAATTGGGGAGCATACCTTTAGGAAATATACGGCGTGCTCCGAGGAGTGTACAGTAAAATTTATAGTCGGGATATTGCATTCCATAAGCTGTAAATACAGCTTTCAGACAGTTCTCATCGAAAGCCTTATTATGTGCAACGAGTGGCAAATAGCGGATTTTCGGTGCAATTTCCGCCCAAACTTCAGGAAAGATTGGGGCGTCGGCAGTGTCTTTGTATGTAATGCCATGCACGGCTGTCGTCCATAAAGTATAATAATTGGGCAATGGACAAATAAGGTGATAGTAAGTATCGGTTATCTTTCCGTTTTCTACTATCACCACTCCAACACTGCAAACACTTGTTCTTACTGAGTTAGCAGTTTCGAAATCTATTGCTGCAAAATTATTCAATTGTCAATATTCGCATATTCCGGCACTTAGAATTTAGCCATTTTGATAGCATCGATAGCACATTCATCGCCTTTATTGCCTAGTTTTCCACCAACTCTGTCTTGGGCTTGTTGCAGATCATTGGTCGTCAACAAGCCGTATATGATAGGTATTTCGCTGATAGTATTCAGTTTAGCTATACCATATGTAACACCTTGGCAGATATAATCGAAATGTGGTGTATCTCCGCGTATCACGCAACCGAGAATAATCAATGCATCGTATCCGCCATTGAGTACCATTTGGTGCGCTCCATATACCAATTCAAAGCTTCCGGGTACCATCTTGATGTGGATATTTTCGGGTAATGCCCCATGTTTCTCCAATGTTTTTACAGCTCCATCAAGCAATGCACCGGTGATATTCGAATTCCATTCTGCTACAATGATGCCAAAACACATGTTACTGGCGTCTGGAATTTTAGCAAAATCGTAATCGGACAGGTTATGAAGAACTGTTGCCATTATTTCAAGGATGCACGTTCTATATATTTATCAATGTCTCCATTCTGTACGATGGCGGCATTTACATAGTTCTTTTTTATATCTTGATAGAGTTTCAGAGCGTCGGTATATTTACCTTGGCTCTCAAGTATTTGCCCGGCTTGCAGCAGGAATGTAGGCGACAAACTGTTGTTTATACCTTCACTAAGACTGTTGTCGGCCATTTTGGCGGCTTTCTTAAGACAGCTCACTGCTTTATCTAAACGGTTTATATGGGCGTATGCATTGCCTAAGGCAGCCTCTGCGGCCGGGCTGATCATAGAGTCATCGGCGGGAGAATAATTGTCGAGGAATTTTACGGCCTCGTTCCATTTGTTCAGATTGGCATAGCAAAGCCCTGCATAGAGGTTAGCAAGATTACCGGCATCGGTGCTTCCGTAATCGTTGATGATTTTAGTAAGTCCGCCAAATCCTGTTCCATCGCCGTTAAGTGCCTTGTCGAATTGCTCCATATTGAAATATTCTTGTGCTTTGGCAAGCTCCGTACTCGCTTTGTCCTCACGCGGAGCGGAAACGTACACCTTGTATAATGCAATTCCGGCGATGATCAAAATCATGGCAACCACTGCAATGATGATGATCTTCTTGTATTTTTCAAAGAATACCTCCGATTTGCTGAGGCTTTCATTCACGCCGAAAGCGCTCTTTTCGTTTTTGTTTACCATTGTTGTTATTTTGTTTTTCTTATTATATTCTTTACCTTATAACGCCTTGTTTGCAGGGCTTTTACCCCATGGTGGTTATGTGTTGCAAAAATACTCATTTTATCTTATATATTGAAATATATCGTCTGTTTTTTTCGTTTTTCATTGATAAAAGGTTTAACTTTGCACGAAAGAAGACATAGTCTTAACATGATTTTAAGAAAGATAGCCATTTTGAATTATCGGAATATCCGTGACGTGTCACTCATTTTGTCTCCCAAGATCAATTGTTTGATTGGTTGTAACGGGGTAGGCAAAACTAATTTTCTCGATGCTGTGTACTATCTTTCGTTTTGTAGAAGTGCTTTCAATCCCATTGATTCTCAAGTTATTACTCATGGAGAAGAATTTTTCATGATTCAAGGTAGCTATGTAAGAGATGCAAACGGAGAGCTCGAAGAGGTTTCGTGCAGTATGAAGCGTGGTACGAAGAAGCATGTAAAACGCAACGGAAAGGAATATAAGCGGCTTTCAGAGCATATAGGAATCATTCCGCAGATATTTGTGTCGCCGGCTGATGCCTCACTCGTTGATAACGGGAGCGACGAACGCCGCCGACTGATGGATGTGGTGATTTCGCAATATGACCACTCCTACATTGTTGCATTGAACAATTACAACAAGGCATTACAGCAACGAAACGTATTGTTGCGCCAAGAAGCGGAGCCAGACATGGCGCTCATGGAGATTTTGGAGGAAGAAATGGCGCGTAATGGCGAGGTTCTATACCGAAAGCGCGATGACTTTGTGAAGGAATTTATCCCCATCTTCCGGTGCATATATGGCAGTATCTCCGGCCGTAAAGAAGCGGTTGAACTCATCTACCAGTCGCATTGTCAGCGTGGATCATTGCTTGAAGTTATTCAACGCGATAGGTTTAAAGACCGTGCGGTGGGCTATTCGCTCCACGGAGTGCATCGTGATGATTTGGAAATGCTGCTGGACGGTTATCATATGAAGCGGGAAGGGAGCCAAGGGCAGACTAAAACGTTTGTTCTGGCTCTTAAGCTTGCACAATTCGATTTCCTCAAACGAACCTCATCGAATACAACTCCGTTGTTGCTGTTGGATGATATTTTCGATAAATTAGATGCTGAACGTGTGGAACAGATCGTGCATTTGGTATCGAGCGACAGCTATGGTCAGATATTTATTACCGATACCAATCGCGATCATCTTGACCGTATATTGCAAAACAACCGTCATGATTACAAGCTGTTTGCGGTGGATGACGGAAATATATCCGAAAGAGAGGTGAACCATGTTTAAGCGCGATGTACAGTCACTGGCCGAAGTGTTGCAGAAAGTACTTCGACAGAGCGGACTTGAGACGCCTCTCAATCAGAAACGTCTCATTGATTCGTGGGATGATATCATGGGGCCTGTCATTACAAGATATACGGGTGAGAAGTTTATCAAGAATCAAACGCTTTTTGTAAAGATTACCAATCCTGCACTCAGGCAAGACCTCTCAATGATGAGAACGCAGATTGTAAAGCGGCTGAATGAAGCTATCGGCGCCGGTCTCATCATTTCTGATGTGCATATTTATTGATACGAACGGCATTTTTTACCTTTATCACGGAAAAGAAGTCTCCGTTAAAATCAATTTAGAGTTTCGGGGGAACCGTATTGGAAAGATTTTCAGTAAGAGAAGAGCAATACTTTTTTGGAAGTATTCCTGCAATAATGTTGCCTAACATGTGCTGTTTATGTATAGTAGACATGCCATCTATGTGAGATAGGCATACTGTCTAAGCCGCATAAAGATGCTTCTTATGTTTAGCAGGTCTGCAAGCTGTGTTTCACAGACATTTTATTCTCCCTCGCGATAGAAATCGAATGCCTCTTTTATTTCGTCTTCCGTGGCTGTTTGATCGATTTTTATTTCTCCGATATCGTTTAGCAGTGTGAAGTTAATAGCCCCCATTGTGTTCTTCTTGTCGTGGTGCATCAGTCCGATAAGTTCGTCATAGTCGTTGCACGTAAAGTTCAACTTGCCGTAATATTCCTTGATAAAATTAACGGTCTGTCGCATTTTATCGGTGGGAAAGCTGGCTTTTACAACGCTTAGATACAGCTCGCAAACCAGTCCGTAGGCCACTGCATAGCCGTGGAGTATAGGTCTACGACGGAAAGACCACGCTTCAAAAGCATGTCCGAACGTATGTCCGAGGTTCAATGCCTTGCGGATACCCTTTTCGAGCGGATCTTTCGTTACTACTGTTTCTTTGACCTTCACCGATTCGGCTACCATCCGTTGCAGTTGTTTGAGGTCTCTATCGGCGAGATCGAAGTCTATTAGCTGTGCCCACATGGTCCGATTGCTGATGAGTCCGTGTTTGAGCATTTCGGCATAGCCACTGCATATGTTCTTGTGATCGAGCGTTTGTAGGAAATCCGTGTTCAGAATGACAAAGCGAGCGTTGCTGAATGTCCCGATTTCATTCTTCAAACCGTTGAAGTTGATACCTACCTTTCCGCCCACAGAGGCATCGACCATAGCCAGCAGGGTGGTGGGGATGTTGATAAAATCGATACCCCTTTTGAAAGTAGAAGCTGCAAATCCGCCCAGATCGGTTACCATTCCGCCACCCAAGTTGATAAGGCAAGAGTGACGGGTGGCACCACCTTCGGCAAGCGACTGCCATACTTGTGCGAGCGATTGAAGGTTTTTGTGCGTGTCGGTGGCACCGATAACGATCGGGATGGCGTTTTTCAGTACGAAGAAATTGCGTACCATAGGCCAACATTTCTTATAGGTTATGGTATCAGTAAGCACGAAAATGCGATCGTGTTCGCACTCCGAAACGGCAACGGCAAGGTCTTGCTGGAGGTTTGAGGAAATAAGAATATTTTGTTTCATAATTGTTCGAATGTAAGAAAATATGATGACAAATATACGAAAAAGATGTTTTTATAAAGCATAAATGGTAGGTTTTCTGCAATGTTTCTTTACAAATTGCGCATTTAAGACCGTAAATGTGCAAAAATATGAGTTACAAATAGAGAAAATTCGTAATACGAATATTTTGACTGTATGGTTTAAACTATTCTGGTGTTTATACATCTAATTAGAAGTGGATATATAAAATTTCAACATAAAATGAAAAGGATCTCTCTCTTTATGATACTGTTTTCGATTGTTTTCATAGCAGTTTCGGCGCAGAACAGGCTGATTACAGGTACACTTGTAGATAAAGATACCAAGGATGTAGTTGGGCAATTGACCGTACAGTTGCTGAAAACGGATAGTACTTTTGTAACGGGTACCATTTCTGATGAGAACGGAGAATTTAAGATAACAGCGCCCGAGAGTGGCAAATACCTGCTGAAGATTTCGAGCATAGGTTATTCTACCATGATTAAACAGATTGAATTGCCGGCTGATAAAGATATTTCGTTGGGTACGATTGTCTTGAAAGCTGATGCTGTGATGCTGAAAGAAGCTACTGTGATGGGGCAGGCAATGAAAGTAACGGTGAAAGAAGATACCTTTATATATAATGCTTCTGCCTACGGAACACCCGAAGGGTCTGTGGTGGAAGAACTTATAAAGCGACTACCCGGTGCACAAGTGGACGATAACGGAAAGGTAACGGTGAACGGTAAGGAAGTGAAAAAGATATTGGTAGACGGGAAAGAATTCATGACAGGTGACACCCAAACGGCACTGAAGAATCTCCCGACGTCTATAGTCGATAAAATTAAGGCCTATGATGAGAAGAGTGATCTGTCAAGAGTGACGGGCATAGACGACGGAAACGAACAGACCGTGCTTGATTTCGGATTGAAACGAGGTATGAATCACGGTACTTTTTCGAATATTGACCTTGCTGTAGGCACGGAAAATCGTTATGCCGAGCGGCTGATGGGGGCTTATTTCAACAGTAAGTACCGCGTGATGCTCTTCGGAGGTGGCAATAATACCGGTAATATGGGGTTCGGCGGACGTGGCGGAGGATTCGGTCGAGGACGCAATGGTCTTAATGCAAGCAAGATAATCGGTGCGAATTTCAACTATGAAGAGAAAGACAAACTGAAGATCGATGGCAGTGTAAGGTGGAATCATTCCGATGGTGATGTAAATACAAAAAGCTCTTCAGAGAATTTTGTCAGTAAGGTAGGCTCGTTTTCTAATGGTCTTAATCAGAGTTATACTCGCGGAAACCGGTGGAATGCACAGATGAGATTAGAGTGGCGACCCGACAGTATGACTGATATCATGTTCCGTCCAACGGCGAGTTATAGTACTACTGACGGTAGTGGATGGAGTATTTCGGCTTCGTATAAAACAGATCCGTATCTCTATGTTGCCGATCCACTCATGGCAGAATCCATAAATAAGTTGGTTGCAGACAGTTTGATGATAAATTCACGCAACAATAGTTTTCTTACTTACAGCGATAATAAGCAGTTTGGGGGGATGTTACAATATAATCGTAGGTTTGGAAATATGGGGCGAAACGTTACGCTGAGACTTGACGGAGATTACAGTGAGAGCGACAGTAAGGGTCTTTCGGCGAGCAATGTGCACTTGTATCAGGTTAAAGACAAGCTGGGCAACGATTCTACCTATCAGATCAACCGCTACAATCTTATGCCTGTGAAAAGTTGGAACTACAGTGCAAAGACCACTTACAGCGAACCTTTGTGGCGCGCAACATTCCTTCAATTCAGCTATCAGTTTGCCTATAGCTACAGAAAGAGTGATCGTTCGACATACGATTTCAGTAATTTGGGAGAACAGTTCTTTGCCGGCGTCAGTCCTGCTTATCGTAATTGGAGGGGATATCTTTCACGTTTGCCCCGTTCGTATGAGAGCTATTTCGACACTAATTTGAGCCGTTATTCGGAATATAAAAACTATACGCACGAATTGGAGGCAATGTTCAGAATGATAAGAGAAAAATATAGTTTTAATATAGGTGTGATGCTGCAGCCACAGAAGTCACATTTTATACAGTATTATCGTGGAATCAGTGTAGATACTGTACGTACTGTAACCAACTTTACACCTACGCTTGATTTCCGTTATCGTTTCTCCGACGTGAGTAACTTGCGCATCAACTATCGTGGAATGACCTCACAACCCGATATGACGCAGCTGCTCGACATTACGGATGATAGTGATCCGTTGAATATCTCGAGAGGTAATCCGGGATTAAAACCCTCGTTTATCAATAGTTTCCGTTTCTTCTATAATAGTTACATGGAGAACCATCAACGATCGGTAATGGCCCATCTGAATTTTAATACCACGCGTAATAGTATTAGTAACAAGGTCACGTATAATGAGGATACTGGCGGACGTACTACACAGCCCGAAAATATTAACGGTAACTGGAATTTGAATGGTGCATTTATGTTTAACACATCGATAGATTCTACGGGCTATTGGAATGTTAATACTTTTACCAATGTAGGCTATAACAATTACGTAGGTTATTTGAGTCTTGACCGTATGGCTGGTTCTCAGAAAAATACCACCCGTTCATTGAGTATTGGTGAGCGTTTGGCGGGCAGTTACCGGAACGCATGGTTAGAAGTTGAGTTAGATGGAGGATTTAACTATGTGCACTCTCGTAACCGATTACAGAGTTCAAGCAATCTCGATACATGGCAATTCTCTTACGGATTGAATGTTAATCTGATGGCTCCATGGGGTACAAGTCTTGCTACAGATATTCATGAGAACAGTCGTCGTGGTTATAATGACCGTTCGTTAAACACGAATGAGCTTGTGTGGAATGCCCAACTTTCGCACTCCTTTCTGCGTGGAAAAGTCCTTACATTGAGCCTGCAACTTTATGATATCTTGCGCCAACAGAGCAATTTAAGTCGTGCGATAGATGCTCTACAACGCAACGATACTAAATATAACAGTGTCAATAGTTACGCCATGCTGCACGTTATCTACCGTCTGAATATCTTTGGGGGTAAAAATGGAGGAGAACATCGTCCTGATTTCGGTCCTCCTGATGGCAGGCGTGGCGGGCGCAGGGGTGGTCCGGGTGGTTTCGATGGAGGGAGACCGCCACGTGGAGGCTTTGGTGGGCCGATGATGTAGCACTATGTATGTCACATCTTTCTGTAATATAGATACCTATAAACAGTATTTTCTGTATGTCGTGGTGATAGTTATTCTTCGTTATCTGTATTTTCAATGAACACATTCTGCCTGTTTCGCGCTTTCTCACGTGCCTCAATGGAGCCGTACATATAATAAGTAACGATGTAAAACCATATATTACCGAGTATAGATGTACAGCATGTGATGAACGAAGCAAGATAAATAAGATAAGGAAAGTAGTTCGGAAGCCCGCTAGGATCACCTCCTGCAACACCTATAGCCGACTGTATGGCTGATCCAGCAAGCAGAGTGAGGGGGAAAGTCGCTATTGCAAGGATCAGCATATAGATAAGTTGGGTGAAGAATACAGTTGCGAGAATGAAACCGTAATAGCGATATCCGCATTTCATAATGCTGAAGAAATGTTTATGGATATGTACTTTTTCGTCCATCATATACTTCATAATGAAATAAAGGAGGGGTAGAATGAGAATGAAGAATATGATAAGGAATATTAGTAAAAATATCATCATTTTGTAAAAAAAGGCAATGGAAAACGTGTTATTCATTGCTACTGGTACGGTAAATGCGATAATGGATAAGGTTAGAACAATGCCGAAAGCGATACAAAATACAATATATGCAACGAACAGTTTTAGCATCCGGTTAAGGTTCTTGTTAAATCCATACCCGTTGAGCAGATTGAAAACGCGGACAAACAGCCATATTAAAAATACCAAAGAGGCTAATGACAATAGAGATACTATTGCATTTTGTGGGGTGGATTGTACCCGACTGACGAATATATAGCTTGGTAAATTGCAGAGTATGAGTGTGATCTGCCCTGCCCAACAAAGCGTATATAACAACGCAGGAAGCCATGTCTGCCGTACTATATTCTTGAAATTATTGATGAACAGAGTGGTAGCAGCTTGAATACATGCAGAGAAACCGCGACTTTTATATAATTCTTTTTCCATATTGTTTATTTTGATTTTTAAAGTTTATTCGTTGTTTGTCGCCTGCAGAACTCACTGCAAGCGATGGCAGTGGCAATGGCAACGTTCAGACTATCAGTGGTTTTGCGTCCTTGAGAGTAGTTGGGAATGAGCAGCTTTCTACTAATTCTGCTTTTAACTGACATGGATATGCCGTTTCCTTCATTGCCCATGATGAGGAGCCCGTGAGATGTGAGCGGCTCGTTGTAAATATTTTTACCATCGAGCTGTGTACCGTATATTGGGTAGTCGGTAGGCAGGCTATCGATAAGTTGTGGGATGTCAGTGTATGTGATGCCGATATGTGCTAAACTACCCATAGAAGCTTGCACTGTTTTCGGATTGTATATATCGGCAGTATCCATGCTGCAGTAGATATGTTCGATACCGAACCAATCGGCAATACGTATGATTGTACCGAGATTTCCCGGGTCCTGTATGCCGTCTAAGGCGAGATAGAGTTGATGGATGTCGGGAACAGTGGTTTTATTTTCTGCTTGTCGGAAAATAGCAAGTACTTCCTGTGGATGTTGTAGAAAACTTATTTTCTTCAGTTCTTCATCGGTTACGATAGTTGTTTCGGTATCTTTAAGATATTTCCAATCGGTATTATAGGCTTTCCATCGCGCAGTACAGGCTATAAAAACGGCAGTCTGTATTTCTAAAAAGTCACCAACAATTTTGGGACCTTCGGCAACAAATACACCTTCGTTGTGGCGGTTTTTCTTTTGTTCCAACGAGCGAATGTACTTTATCTTGGCTTTACTTATCATTGTTTACAAAGGATAGAGCAAGTAGAATATGATTATATTTGATTAAAATTATAGATACAATGCTTATCCGTTGCAAAGATAAATATTTATCTTGAGACGGAGGCAAAAACAATATAATTATTCTAACAAAACCAAATAAATAATATTGTTGTAAGAACCTGTGGGGATTTTTTTATACATTTGCACAAATGAAAAGATCGAAAGTATGCTATAAAGTATTTACAGTTGTTGTTTATGTGCTTATTCTTGTGGGGTGCTCAGCTACTAAGTTTGTAGGCGACAAAGAATATCTGCTCGAAAGTGTAGAAATAAAAAGCAATCAGAAGGGTTTCAATGGTGATGCCTTGATGCCATATATACGCCAGAAAGCCAATTCGAAATGGTTCTCTATTTTTAAAGTTCCATTGGGAACTTACGCTCTTTCAGGGCGTGATACGACGAAATGGATTAATAGGACACTGAGAAATATAGGTGAAAAACCGGTTATCTATGATACTGTTCAGGCACAACTTTCATGCAATGATCTACGTAATTCCTTGCATAATATGGGATATATGCATGGCGATGTGAGACTGGAAACCAAGATTAAGGGTAAGAAGATCAAGGTAATTTATCGTTTGATACCGGGTGAGCCGTACCGTATCCACTCCATCAAATACGATATTCAGGATGAAAATATAGCCAAGTTATTGCAGATAGATAAACCGGAGAACCGCGGACTGCATGTAGGGAGCCGTTTTACGGTAGACAATCTGGATGCGGAGCGCAAACGCATTACAGGCATTCTCAACAATAACGGCTATTATCGTTTTCATAAAGATTTTATACAATACCGTGCCGACTCGGCTTTGAATAGTACAGATATAGACATTACACTCGAATTATTGAGATATCGTGCCGATAGTAAGGCTCCCGAAACGCTTCATCCGCACTATTTCATCCGCAATGTGAATTTTCATGGAGAAAATGGAGAACGAGCCCATATCCGTGAAAGAATACTTGATGATAATACACGCATACGACCTGGTGAGGTTTACAGTAGTGCTAATTTGCAGAAAACTTACAATAACTTCTCACGTATGCAAGCTATAAGATATACAAACATTAAGTTTACTGAAGTTCTTGATACCACCTTGCTTGATTGCGATATTCAGATAAGTACAAATAAACCCAGTACGATAGCCTTTCAGCCAGAGGGTACTAATACTGCAGGGGATTTTGGAGCTGCTGCATCGATGACCTATATAAATCGAAACTTGTTTCGAGGCAGTGAAGTGTTGAGTGTTGAGCTGCGTGGTGCTTATGAAGCCATCAGAGGACTTGATGGTTATAAAGATCAGGATTATCAAGAATATGATATACAGACGAAACTTGCTTTTCCTAGATTTGTGGCCCCGTTTCTTTCGAGATCGTTTAGAAGACAAAGTGGAGCTATGTCTGAACTTTCCGTGAGCTATGATATGCAGAATCGTCCGGAGTTTCACCGGCGGGTGTTTTCTACAGGATGGAGATATAGATGGAGTGAACCTCATCATCATTTGTCATATCGTTTTGATGTATTAGATTTAAATTATGTATATATGCCTTGGATTTCGGAGACTTTCAAGCATGATTATTTGGATAATGTCAGTACAAGGAATGCTATTTTGCGCTATAATTATGAAGATTTGGTCATAATGAAAATGGGTTTTGGCCTGTCGTATAATGATGGTGTGCATGCTCTTCGGACCAATTTCGAAATGGCTGGAAATCTCTTGAATGGTATTTCGCATGCTTTTAGTTTTAAGAAAAACGATAATGAGCAATATGCGCCGTTTAATATAGCTTATGCACAATATGTGAAAGCCGATATTGATTATACCCACTTGATAAAGTTCGATGAACATAATTCGTTGGCGTTGCATGCCGACTTTGGTATAGCTTATCCTTACGGGAACAGTAAAGTGTTGCCTTTCGAGAAACGTTATTTTGCGGGAGGTGCAAATTCTGTAAGAGGATGGAGTGTAAGGCGACTTGGCCCAGGTAAGTTCAAAGGTACGGATGGTCGTATAGATTTCATCAATCAGACTGGCGATATGAAACTCGATTTGAATGCGGAATTACGTTCATATCTGTTTTGGAAGTTCAATGGAGCGCTATTTATTGATGCTGGAAATATTTGGACGCTGCGCAATTACGAAGAACAACAGGGGGGGCAATTCAGTTTTAAGGAGTTTTATAAGCAGATTGCCGTGGCTTATGGTATTGGATTACGGCTGAACTTTGACTATTTTGTGCTGCGTTTTGATATGGGTATGAAAGCAATTAATCCTGCTTATGAGACGAAGAAAGACCATTATGCGATATTCCATCCCGATTTCAGCCGCGATTTTACTTTTCATTTCGCAGTGGGCCTTCCATTCTAACGAGCCATTTCCCATTGTGTAGTATCAACGGAATTTCTATCTGTGCAGCCCGTACGATATGTCCGGCAGTACCGATCGTATCCATTTGTAGGAAATTCTTTACTATAATACGGGCATGGGCTGTGGAACCGTTGTTGCTGTAAGTAATTTCGGTGATTTCGTGTGATGCCCCTTCTTCTTTTGTACGTAGAATGTCCACGTCTTCTTGGTGGACATTTGAAGCTGCATATCGGAGCCATGGTTCAGACTCACGTGTACAAAAAGGTAATGACTCTTTGTAATGCCAATTGAAATATGCTGTAGCAAAAGAGTCTACGGTGTCTTTCAACTGACTTTCATCGCCATGATGTCTGCTACTGCATGCTATGAAAAGCAATGGAAAAAATATTGTAAAGTATTCAATATGTAATTTCATATTAAAAAGATTAATATAAGACAAAGGTAAATAAAAACTTTGGTAATACTATTGCTTTTGCGTACTTTTGCAACAAATTATTTACAATAATGCTGAAATTTATTTCTTTCGGCAGCGGTAGTAGTGGGAACTGCTATTGCTTGTTCACTGAAAATGATGGGCTTATGATTGATGCCGGCGTGGGTGTACGTATACTTAAAAAGCATTTTCGTGAATATGGATTGTCACTGTCTGCCATTCATCATATTCTTATTACCCACGATCATGCTGACCATGTGAAATCTGTCGGTAGTATCAGTCGTGATAATAATTTGCCTGTTTATGCCACCCATAAAGTACATGTAGGTATTGAGCATAACTATTGTGTGCGGAATAAAGTTACTCCTGCGTGTATAGAAGTTATCCAGAAAGATGTGACAATACGGATAGGAGATTTTATTGTGACTCCTTTCGGGGTGCCTCACGACAGTAACGATAATGTAGGGTATACGATAAAATACGGTGAAATTACCTTTTGTATTATTACGGATGCCGGCCATTTGACCAAAGAAATGAAACAGAGCATAAGTGAAGCCAATTATTTGGTAATAGAGGCCAATCATGATGAAGAAATGTTGGCTTCGGGTCCATATCCTCAACATTTGCAAGCCCGTATATCTGGTCCGACCGGACACTTAAGCAATAGCGACTGTGCAATGGCCTTGACAGAGAATGCCACAGCAAATTTACGACATGTGTGGCTGTGCCATCTAAGTGAAGAAAATAATCATCCGGAGTTAGCCCTCAAGACTGTAGAGTATACCTTACGCAGTCATGGAATCATAGCAGGCAAAGATTTTATGCTTGATGTATTGAAACGAAAGACTCCGAGCTTACTTTATGACTTGGAGTAGAGGGAAAGAAAATAACCTATTTTATAAAAGTTGAACAAAAAGATAGAAGGTCTGTTGCTGCAAAGTATGGCTTTCCATTTGTTTTTTCGCCAGCGGAAGACGAATTCCAGTATATTTGTCAGATAGATATTTCTTAGTTGTCGGACGGTTTGCAGCATACGGGAATAATCGTTCAGTTCGTTCCTGAATTGATAAAGAGTGTGTAATCCTTCTTCTGTTTTTGCCAAAAAGCTGTCGTTGTTTTCAAATTTGTCGAAGCCGAGCGGGTTATCTATGTGTGCTATTCGGATATTTTTTTCTTGTAGAACCTTGCTGAATAACACGTCTTCATATCCGTAGTGTCGGAAACGCACGTCTAAAGGGTTTGCCGTCATTATGGCTTTCGAGACAAGAAAATTAGATGTATGGAAATTCAGATAAGGTTTTTGGGCCCTCATCGTTGCAGTATGTTTCCTTTCAGCTCGTTTTTCATACATGAAGCGCAGATTGCTTTGATGCTCTCCAATTACCTTATATCCGCCATAGACAACCTCTGTTTCGGCACAAGTTAAATAGACCTTTAGAAAGTCTTTGTGGATAACAATCATATCAGAGTCTATGTATAATAGCCATACATGGCATGCCTGTTGCGCTAAGAAGTTACGTATAATCGCCCTACCTCTATTCTCTAATCTTTCTATATATCGACAATGTTCGATATTATTGATAAGTCTATTGGTTTCAACGGTCTCTTTTTTCGTTGATCCGTCGTCGGCCACGATGATTTCATAGGTATGTAAATTTTCAATGCTTCGTGCTTGTTCCGCCAATTGTCTCACTAATTCGAGACAACAGTTATTATACGTAGGGATGAGGATCGACAGTTCAGTCTTCATCAGAGTTTGCCTTTCAGATATTTGCCTGTCAGGCTTTCCGGACACGCTGCTATATCTTCAGGCGTTCCGGTACATACCAGATTGCCGCCATTGTCGCCTCCATCCGGCCCTAAGTCGTTGATATAATCGGCGCATTTTATAACATCGAGGTTATGTTCAATAACGATAATCGTATGTCCACGGTCTATCAAAGCGTTGAATGCACCCAAAAGACGTTTAATATCGTGGAAATGAAGACCGGTAGTGGGTTCGTCGAAGATAAACAGAGTGGGCTCCTGACGCTCCTGCCCGATGAAATATGCCAACTTGACACGTTGATTTTCTCCGCCCGAAAGGGTAGAGGAGTTCTGTCCTAACTTAATATAACCCAGCCCGACATCCTCAAGTGGTTTCAGTTTACCGACTATCTGATCCTGTTTGTCGGCATCGAAAAAAGCAATAGCCTCGGATACTGTCATATTCAGAACGTCGTTGATATTCTTGCCTTTGTACAGTACGTCCAATATTTCACGTTTAAATCGCTTGCCATGGCATGTCTCGCATTCGAGCATGAGGTCAGCCATAAATTGCATTTCTACGGTAATCACTCCCGCCCCTTTGCATTCCTCGCAGCGTCCCCCCTCGGCATTAAACGAGAAATACTGTGGTGATAAGCCCATTTGTTTGGCAAGTGGTTGCTCTGAAAATAGCTGACGTATGGCGTCATAGGCTTTTACATATGTGACAGGATTAGATCGTGTGCTCTTTCCGATAGGGTTTTGGTCCACAAATTCTATGTGCTTAATGACCTCCCAATCCCCTCCAAGTGAGATATATTCGCCCGGTGCATCGGCTACTTCATCCAAATGTCGTTTCATGGCAGGATAGAGGGTACCTTTAATTAGCGATGACTTACCCGAACCGCTTACGCCTGTCACTACATTAAGCACATTCAACGGGAATTTCACGTTGATGCCATGCAGATTATTCATGCGAGCTCCTTTAAGTTCTATTGCCATATTCCATTTTCGTCGGCTCGACGGAACATCAATACTTTCAGCACCTGTGAGATATTTGATTGTGTACGAACGAGGATATTTTTTTAGCAACGTGGCGTTACTCTGTTGCAACACTTTACTTGAACCCTCAAAAACAATCTCTCCACCTAGTCGTCCGGCATCGGGACCTACGTCGATTATATAGTCTGCAGCACGCATAATCTCCTCGTCGTGCTCTACCACAATAACTGTATTTCCCAGTGATTGCAGCTCTTTCAGCACATGGATTAGCCGGTTGGTATCGCGACTATGGAGCCCGATGCTCGGTTCGTCGAGGATATACAGTGAACCTACGAGCGAACTTCCGAGCGAAGTGGTGAGGTTGATGCGCTGGCTTTCTCCGCCACTAAGCGTGTTCGACTGGCGATTAAGCGTAAGATATCCTAATCCGACGTCCAACAAGAACTGCAATCTGTTATTGATTTCGGTAAGAAGTCGTTTGGCTACCTCACTTTCATGTTCATCTAACTGCAGATTATCGAACCATTTTTTTAGGTTAGTGATAGACATATCGACGAGTTCCGATATGCTTCTTCCGTTTATCTTTACCCAAGAAGCCTGTTCCTTCAGCCTTGTACCGTGGCAATCCGGACATATAGTCTTGCCACGATATCGACTCATCATTACCCGATACTGTATCTTGTACTGATTCTCTTTCACCATTTGGAAGAAAGAGTCTATGCATACGCGGTCTTTCAGTGGTTGCTTGCACTCTGAGGGGAGCCCATGCCACAGCATATCTTTCTGTTTACGGGTGAGATTCATATAGGGTTCGAAGATCGGGAACTCGTCTTTAGCTGCTCGTCTGCAGAATTCGTCTTTCCAAATCCCCATTTTATCGCCGTGCCAACACTGCACACAACCATCGTAGACGCTTAGTGTAGAGTTGGGAATAACCAATCTTTCGTCGATACCTATTACGTTCCCGAAACCTTCACATGTAGGACATGCGCCCAAGGGCGAGTTAAAAGAGAACATATTATCGTTAGGTTCCTCGAACGTTATGCCGTCGGCTTCGAAACGGGTAGAAAACTCGTAGCTGATATGCGATGGTAGAAACAGTAGTCTGCAGATACCGTTACCCTCGTAAAACGCTGTTTCGGCGGAATCTATCAGGCGTGAAAGGGTATCTTTCGAATCGTCTACTGTCAGTCTGTCTATCAATAATGAGAGTTCTTTGGGATCAGTGTTGGCACAATTCTTCTTGTTTTCCAAGAATTCTTCTATCCGTTCGAAATCTCCGTTATGCCATATTCGGGTATAACCTTGTTGGATTTCCATTTCTAATTGGCGTTCGAGCGTTCGCCCTTCTACTATGTGAAGTGGTGCTAATACTACGAATTTTGTACCTTTTGAATATTGTTGCACGCATTTCACTATATCCTCGGTAGAATGTTTCTTCACTTCTTGTCCGCTAACAGGTGAAAATGTATGTCCTATACGGGCAAATAACAGCCTCATATATTCGTATATCTCGGTGGAGGT
>CAUUQE010000011.1:0-28698 GCA_963547065.1 uncultured Prevotella sp.
AACGAAAGAGTATGCGAAGACATGCGCAATGCCGCCCACAGAAAAGCGATGAGATAGCCCAACACGAAGCCAAAATTAAGGATAAGATGAGAAAATACGCTGAACACAGTGCGCTTTACCACATTTTGACGCAATTCATTCTGCGTGTTTTCCAAGCGTCCGACCATAACGTCATCGCTCTCAAGCGTCTTTATAAGCATACGGTTTTGTATGGTTTCCTGCAACATACTCTGCACTTTCGAGTCGGAATCGCGCACCTTACGCGTCAACCGTCGCATCTGTCCTACATATATTTTGCTCACAGACACAAATACGGGGATAATAGCCACGGTAACGAATGCCAATACCCTATCCATAGAAAACAGATAGAAGAACGCTCCGAAGAACAAAGCCAGCACACTGAGCGTATTAGGAACGGTTTCTGTCAGGAAATTCACCACCGTGTTCACATCGAACTCCAAACGATTAAGCACATCACCCGAATGGTGTAGCTCACGTCCATGCCACTCCGAACGCAGCAAACGGTCGAGCATGCGCTGCTGCATGTGGTTTTGAGCACGAATACCAAGAATGTTTCGTATCCACACAGATGATATGCTAAGCACGAAATCACACAGATAAAACATGCCTATTACGCCAACCGACCAATATATAGAGCCTTCGGCACTACCCGAGGCAATATCGATAGCACGCTTCACCGCCCACACCTGCGCCAACGAAACCGCCACCTGCAGCACACCTACTGTGGCATTGAACACGGCTTGCAGGCGATTTCCGCGCCACAAAACCCACAACCATTTCAGAATTATCTTGGCCTTATACTTCGATGGCGGTATTTTCAGCAGATTTCTCAAGCGCATTCTATTCCCTCGTATCAGCTCCCCACATCATTTTTTCGCGCAATGTAGAGAAGTATCTTTGGTTAAGTCGTTTGATTATATTGATATCGTAAGGGGCACGACGGATGGTTATTTTCGTACCTTCCAACAACTTCTCCGACCGCCCGTCGATAGCTGCGAGGAAGTTATGCGAACGAGCTTCCACCGTTAGAGTAATCACCGACTTGTCGTTGATGACGATCGGACGAATGTTAAGGCTATGGGGGGCCACCGGTGTAAGGCACAAAATACTTGATTGGGGCACCATGATAGGTCCACCGTTCGACAATCCGTAAGCGGTACTTCCCGTGGGTGTAGACACAATAAGGCCGTCTGCCTGATAAGTAACCAGATACTCGTCGTCGATACACACACGGATGGAAATCATCGAAGCATTATCCCGTTTGAGCACGGCAATATCGTTGAGCGCATAAGGATATCCTTCTATGGGCTCTCCCTCGGCCTCTATTTGGATAACGCTATGCTTCTCTATTTGGAATTGCCCTTTGAATATACTGTCGAGGGCACTTTCTATCTCGCTCGGAAGCACATCGGCAAGGAACCCAAGGCGCCCCATATTAATACCGAGAATGGGCGTTCCTTTAGCCCCGACACGGCTTGCTGCCCGCAGGAAAGTGCCGTCTCCACCCAACGAAACTACGTAATCAACGTCGAAGTTATAGCCTTCGAACACGCCGGATGGCTTTACTTCCACGCCTTGCACATTGCAAAGATAGTCGTAAAACGGACGGTCGATGTAGCTTTCTCCTCCCTTTTCGGCCAACAGAGAGAATATCTTCTGCACCGAAACCGATCTCTTAGACTGATATTCGTTACCGAAAATAGCGAACCTTAGCTTTCGTGATACCATAATCCCATATATTATATAGTTGCAAAGATACTATTTAATTACGAAAATGGCAGTATATTGAAAAGATTAATTATCTTTGCAAATAGACAAAACAATTATACTATGGCTAAAGTTTATGAATTTCTTGCCAACGACTTCGAGGAAATAGAAGGATTGGCACCGGTGGATATTCTCCGTAGAGGGGGCATAGAGATAAAGACGGTGAGCGTTACGGGCTCAGAATTTGTGGAAACTTCGCACCACGTAACGGTAAAAACCGACCTGAAATTCGAAGACATAAACAGCTTCGACGATGCAGACATGCTGCTTCTTCCGGGCGGAATGCCCGGCGCTACCAATCTTCTGGCGCACGAAGGCGTATGCTATGCGTTGCGCGAACAGAACAACAAAGGCAAACGCATAGGCGCTATATGTGCCGCACCTATGGTTTTGGGGCGCTTAGGACTACTGCGCGGGCGCAAAGCAACATGCTATCCGGGCTTCGAGAAGTACATGGAAGGGGCGGAATACACGCACGACCTATTCACTACAGACGGCAACATCATCACCGGAGAAGGGCCTGCAGCAACATTGCCTTATGCATATAAAGTTCTTTCATTCTTTGTTGATGAGGACAAAGTGCGCCAATTGCAGCGCGACATGATGTACCTGCATCTGACAGGTGAAGAATAAATCACAGACAGATATATCATCTAAGCGCCTCAGATGGTATATTTAAGAAGCATAGACGGGCATTCTAAGGTGCTTAGATTGCATATCTGTCTCGGGCTATTGCTATCTGTATCATATTCAACCATTTACACCACATGGATTATGTCATTATCGTGGCCGGCGGGAAAGGCCTGCGCATGGGTGGCGAAACGCCCAAACAATTCCTCTGCATCGGCGGAAAACCAATACTGATGCGCACCATTGAGCGTTTCAGAGCTTACAGTAACGGGCTGAACATCATCTTGGTGCTGCCGCCATCGCAGCAGGATTATTGGCACAAGCTGTGCCGAGAATATGGTTTCGCCATAGAACATGCGATTGCAGACGGCGGAGATACGCGCTTCGAATCGTCGAAAAACGGACTTTCTCTCATCCCCGACGATGAGGAAGGCATAGTGGGTATTCACGATGGAGTGAGGCCCTTTGTGAGCCAAAGTGTCATTTGCGACTGTTACGAGACGGCAAGAGACGAGTATGCTGCTATTCCTGTGCTGCCCGTAACCGATACCTTGCGCTACATAGATGCACACGGAGGGGGCAAAAACGTGCTGCGCAACGATTATAGGATTGTACAGACGCCCCAGACTTTCGACATCCAACTGCTCAAACGTGCCTATCTGCAGCCCTTCCGTGAGTCGTTTACCGATGATGCCTCGGTTGTGGAAACCCTCGGTTGCCATGTGGCAATGGTGGAAGGCAACCGCGAAAACATAAAAATCACCACACCTTTCGACATGAAAATCGCTGAAGCGATGGTCTGACTCCTCCCCTCCTCTTCCGAAGGAAGACAAGTATATAAACAGTATGTTGGAGAAGCAACATTGTCAAGCATATCTCCCATTTTATTTAAAGTGGGGAAAAGAGGGGATAAATTAAAAGGTATATAACACATTATTATAATATAATAAGAAAACGACAAGCAACAATACTCCACTTTTTCGGAGGGATTGGAGGAAGTTTCAACTATGCTCAACATTCTCGACCAAGACATACAATACCTTCAGGGCGTGGGCCCGAAACGACAGGCGATATTGAACAAGGAGCTCGATATCTACACTTGGCGCGACTTATTGGAATATTATCCTTATAAATATGTGGATCGTAGCAAGGTTTATCATATCTCCGATCTGTCGGGGAATATGCCTTTCGTGCAGATAAAAGGGCGCATATTGAGCTTCGAAGAGTATACCGTGAGCACACGCAAGAAGCGTATAGTGGCCCATTTCAGCGATGGTGCGGGTGTTTGCGACCTCGTATGGTTTCAAGGCACGCAGTATGTATATAAGAATTACAAGGTGGGCGAGGAATATATCGTATTCGGAAAGCCCGGCATTTACAACGGTAGATACCAATTTGCTCATCCAGATATCGACCGTGCAGCCGACATACAACTTTCCTCGATGGGCATGCAGCCCTATTACATGACCACTGAAAAGATGAAAAAAGCAGGACTTCAGTCGCGTGGCATAGAAAAACTCACCAAGATTTTGGTAGAGAAACTTACGCCAGATGCCCTGCCTGAAACGCTTCCACCCTTCATTACGGGGCCTCATCACCTTGTTTCACGATTCGAAGCCCTGCGGGGAATCCATTATCCCAAGAACCTCGACGAGATGCAGAGGGCACAGGTACGACTGAAATTCGAAGAACTTTTCTACGTTCAACTCAACATCTTGCGCTACGCGAACGACAGACGACGCAAATACCGTGGCTATGTATTCAGCCGTGTCGGTATGCAATTCAACGATTTCTTCCACAACCATTTGCCTTTTGCACTGACAAATGCACAGAAACGAGTAATGCACGAGATACGTGCCGATATGGGTTCGGGCCGACAAATGAACCGCTTACTGCAGGGAGATGTCGGCTCAGGCAAGACGCTCGTGGCACTTATGTCGATGCTCATCGCTATCGACAACGGCTTTCAGGCATGTATCATGGCGCCGACCGAGATACTTGCAGAACAACATCTGGCCACCTTGCGGGCTTTTCTCGGCACCATGAGCATACGGGTGGAAATGCTTACGGGCATCGTGAAGGGTAAAAAACGTCGACAGATACTCGATGCACTGGCTGCAGGCGAGGTGGATATTTTGGTCGGAACGCACGCTGTGATCGAAGATAATGTGCAATTCGCGCAACTGGGATTAGCTATCGTCGACGAACAACACCGCTTCGGCGTAGAACAACGTGCCAAACTATGGGCGAAAAGCAAGAACCCACCCCACATATTGGTAATGACCGCCACCCCTATACCGCGAACCTTGGCCATGACCATCTATGGTGATCTCGACATAAGCGTTATAGACGAGCTGCCTCCAGGGCGCAAACCGATACAGACAATCCATAAGTTTGACACTCAAATAACGAGTCTCTATCAAGGCATCAGACAGCAGATAGAACTGGGAAGACAGGTGTATATCGTGTTTCCACTCATTAAAGAAAGCGAAAAAATAGACCTAAAAAACCTTGACGACGGCTTTGAAACGCTGAAAGAGGCATTTCCTAATTACCGCATGAGCAAGGTACACGGTCAAATGAAGTCGGTTGAAAAGAAGGCAGAGATGCAGCGTCTCGTCAACGGAGAGACGCAAATCCTCGTTTCTACCACAGTGATAGAGGTGGGAGTCAACGTTCCTAACGCCTCTATGATGGTCATTCTAGATGCGCAACGGTTCGGTCTATCGCAGCTACATCAACTTCGGGGGCGCGTAGGCCGCGGTGCCGACCAAAGTTATTGTATCCTTGTGACTACTTACAAGTTGACGGAAGAAACGCGAAAGCGTATAGATATCATGTGCGAAACCAACGATGGCTTCCGTATTTCGGAAGCTGATCTGAAATTACGTGGCCCGGGTGACCTCGAAGGAACGCAACAGAGCGGTGTTGCATTCGATCTCAAAATCGCCGATATAGCACGCGACGGGCAGATAATCCAACTGGCTCGCGACGAAGCACAGCGAATTGTCAACGACGATCCGCAATGTAACAAAGCCGAGTATGCCATTTTATGGAATCATTTACATGATTTAAGAAAAACCAACATTAACTGGGCAGCCATTAGTTAATACACCAAACAGACTAAACTTAACATAAAATTAAAATTATCCCTCCTTTCCAATAGCCCTTTTTGTATTTAAAAATCTATAAAAGATGCTAATAATGTAACTTTTTCCACATTTTTTCGTTATCTTTGCGAGGTCTTTTATAAAATCATAGATGGACTATTGTATCATCCAATGACTTCTTTCGATGAAATAAACTACTTATTTCGACAAGGATCCAAACCTAAAACGACAATGAATTTAAAGAAAATATCTAAGACATTAGCATTATCTGCTCTATTCATTTTTACTGCACAATCGAGTTCGGCACAAGACCTATTAGCAAGACAAGCTCCTGTAGACCGAAAAATGAAAGTAGTTGACACGCTCGTATTGAAGAAAATTATTGAACGCGAAAGTAACATATCTCCGGCAGTTGAACTTTATGAGGGCTGGGACAATAAGTATGCGCACCATGCAACAGAGCTTCCAGACTCTTTCAAGATAAACCTACGCCATTTCTGCATGCCGACTCCCAGTCGTGTCATAACAAGTAACTTCGGTCATCGGTGGGGACGTCAGCACAAGGGGCTTGACATAAAGGTCTATATTGGTGACTCTATCCGTGCTGCTTTCAATGGGAAAGTACGCATCGTGCGCTATGAAGCGGGAGGATATGGAAATTATATTGTAATACGTCACCCCAATGGGCTCGAAACAATATACGGTCATTTGTCCAAGCAATTGGTAGAAGAGAACCAAGAAGTCCGTGCAGGAGAGGTAATTGGTCTTGGTGGTAACACAGGACGAAGCACTGGCTCTCACTTACATTTTGAAACACGCCTTTGTGGCGTTGCTCTAAATCCTGCATTGCTGTTCGATTTTCGCGCTCAAGACGTTACCGGAGACTATTACATCTTCAACAAACGTACGTACGAACGCGAGTCAACTGAGGCAACTCGTGTACGCGGTAAAGTTGGAAACGGAAGTTACAGCAGAGACGAGGTGCGTGGAGAGATGGCAAGTAAGGAGAATAAAACAAACACTATTACAGGTGAGCGTATGTATCATAAGGTAGCATCGGGTGAAACCCTTACGTCTATTTCACGAAAACGCGGTGTAACGATAGATGCGATCTGTAAACTTAATCATATCAGCAGGAATATGCGTTTGCGCCCGGGACAAATCTTAAGATACTCATAACAGCAACTGTATTTAGACAAACAATATAAAAACGGCTACAAGAAATACTCTTGCAGCCGTTTTTATTTACTCCCATAGGAAGGTATTACCTACAAACAATCCCTCTGATAATGAACCATGTATGCATGAAAACGGTAGTGAACCAACCGTAATGACGGCACATAAGCCGGAAACGTTCTCGTAATGAAGCACGATGATTCTGCACAGTCATGCCTCCATCAAGGTAGTTAACTACCACCATCTGTACATTTTTCAGAACAAGATGCCTCCGTTCAGCTTCTTTCATGATACGGATACACCAATCGACATCGGCAGAATAGCGGTAAGAAAGATTGTAATGTATTACTTTGGCAAGATCTGTACGTGCATAAAACGCCTGATGGCACACCAACATACCTTGCCTGAACGACCGCCAAGAGAGCTGTCCGACAGGCGGATGGAGTCGCCGATGACGTAGAAATCGCCCCGACTCGTTTACGATATCTGTATCGCCGTAGAGCACCCCGGGTAATGCCTCGGCATCGCCCACGCTACCCGCAATCATCTCGAGCGTACTGCACGAAGGGAATACATCGCCGGCATTAAGAAATACGATATAGTCGCCTGTAGCCTTGTCTATACCCTTATTCATTGCATCATACAGCCCCTTGTCGGGTTCCGATATCACAATAACACTGTGAAGCGCACCATCTGCATCTGCCCTTTCCTTATATTTCGTCACCTTAACCATCGTTTCATCTTTAGAAATACCATCGATAATAAGATGCTCTACATGGGGATACGTTTGTTCGAATACACTTGTAAGCGTGCGCTCTACTACTTCGGCAGCATTATACGTACAGGTTACAACCGAAAACTTGATCATATATGATAACGTTTAAACGCCATTACCTGATTATATACCTCTATATATTTCAACGCGACACTATGTTGTGAATAAGCAGAAACCACTTTTTGTACAGCTCTTCGGCCCAACAAAGCATAGTCTGTTTTATCGTTGAGCACCCAAAGAATACCCTTCATCAAGTCTTCCGAGTCTTTGAAATGAGCTACATAGCCATTGATTTCATGGTCGATCATCTCGGGTATGCCACCTACATCGAACCCCACACACGGCACACCGCACGCCATGGCCTCCATAATCGTATTGGGAAGATTATCTTCGAGCGACGGCAACACGAACACATCGGCAGAATTATATACGCTGACAATCTTCTTTTCATCATTCACATAGCCCAGAGGATAAACGGGCAATGCCAGTTTATCAGTAATATCTTCGGCATGTCCGCCGAGAACAGCTACAACCCACCGTTCTTTCATGGCAGGATAAAGTGCAACAAGCTGCTCTATCGCCTCGATAAAATAGATCATCCCCTTGCGTTCATCGGTCACCCGTTGCGACACAAAGAGGATGATACGCCTACCATCGACCGGAAGTCTTGCCGACAAACGCGCCTTCTGTTTGTCTAAGGGATGATAAATATTCGTATCGATAGGATTGGGAATGCTCGTTACATGCATTCCTTGGAGCAATCTGCTCTGCTTGGCTTGCTGCTCCAACCACTGGCTACAAGCCACAAAATATATGTTACTGTTGCGATAGACGGCTGCCTTGCGCTTCCACACCCGCTTGGAAAGATCGTTATTAGAACCTCCTCCGGGCAATAAACGGCAACGATGGCACCCTGTCTTGAACGAAGAACACATACGGGCATAATGACAAATTGCCGTGGCCGGCCATAGGTCGTGCATTGTCCATACCACAGCCTTGCCTTTGGCAATAATCTTACGGATATCGTTCAGCGAAAGCATGCCCTGATTGATCCATTCCAAATGAATTACATCTGCCTCCTTAAACTCGGGCAAAGTGGTAATATCGGTGCCCGTATTGGCAATATCGATCTCGAAAAGATGCTTACGGGAAAAATGCAAGTGGCAGAAAATACACCATCTTTCCCACAGAAAATGCCATTCTTGCAGCAGCGAACGGCGTAACCCCACCACTGCAATATGATCAGACTCCTTGTCTCGCACCAGCATTTTGGCTTTTGCACCATTATTATTGAGTGCATTCATGAGTCTGCCCGAGGCAACAGCAGCCCCACCTGTCCGTTCGCTCGTATTTACAATCAGTATTCGCATAAATTATATTTATGGGGGGTAAAGTTACATCAAATCGGTGAGCCGTCAAAATTTATATGCTTTATTTTTAATCAATAGCGGCAAGACAAAAGCCGGACAGGTAAAACTCAAGAAACACGTATACCCAAGGTTACGAGAAACCGAAGGCTTCACAAACAATAATTGAACAATATACAGAAGACATACGACACGCATGAAAGACTTTGCTTATAAAGACTGAAAACTTAAACGATGTCTCTATCAAACACAGACAGCCCGTTTATCGGTCATAGGCACAAGACCTATGCAGCATAGGCAGCACAAGTATCAACTTGTTCTTTATGTATCAATACGGAGGTCATTTCCGTCTACCGACCACAGAAATACCGTTTAAACATTGTGCTCGCACACAAAAAATATTGATATAAGTCAAAAAAGAGACAGGAAACAGATGTTTTTGTACAATTTGTTTGCGGACACAGCAAATCTGTTATATCTTTGCATCGTCAAAAGGTTAATAGATTGTTTAGGTTAGTAATAATAGATTTAGGTTTTTAGTTATTAGTTTAAGGTAATTTTTTTAACAGATTGTTTAACAGGTAACAATGGAGACCGTGAGGTTTTCATTTACTTTAAAAAGAAATTTTTAGTTAAACATAGATTTTACGCCACAGCTCGAAGATGAGTTGTGGCGTACCTTTTTATATATATACATAAGAAAATAAAACGAAACAACGCCCCGACATACATGATACAATGTATCGGCGGGACGCTCGTTTCGTTCCGTTCAGACAAGTTTATTCAGCAAATGTAAACTTCATATACTGCAGATTGTAGGCCGCTCTGTCCATACAAGCCTTTAGTTTATGTCGCCCTTTGTTCATTTCTATATCGCACGTCACCCTATATTGAAAGTCATCCCATCCGCCGGTGGAGGGAACGCTGAGAGCACCCGTTACATCTGTGCCATCGAGTTCGAAATGTATCTGCCCTCCATTGCCCGACACCTTTAAATCCATCGTATAAATACCGGAGTCTTTTACATCGATCGTATAAACCAGCCATTCTCCGTCATCTGTCCATCCAATATTTCTGGTACCTTCCACATCTACATCTTTAGAGTTGTTATCGCCATAACTCGTACGATAGTTGCCACCTCCTTCATCGCCGGCACTCGTATCGTGCCAAGCTACATCCTTGCCACCGTAATCGAAATCAATAAAAGGTAGTTCGATAACTGCATCTTTCGAAAGCACATGAGGCCCACGGAATGGGTTGGTAGAAGACACATAAACGCTTATATCCTTAACAATCGTACCTCTGCGATAATGTATTTTGGCAATACCCTCCTTAACCCCAATCACGGTACCATCGGCATATACGCGAGCTATCGACTCGTCGTCCGACCACCATGCATAGTCTGTTATGAGCACATCATTAGCATTTCCGGGCACCATAGAGGCTTCTACCTTCTTTGACTGGCCCGGCAACAGCTCTACAACATAATCGCCAAACAACGTACTTGCCGTAAGAGTGATATCCGTAAGAGCATACTTTTCGGTCACTTTCACGGCTACTATGAAAGTTGCATTGCCCCGCTTCACGGTCATATTGGTATTACCTGCCCCGATAGCAGTAACAACTCCGTTCTCTACAGAGGCCACATCAGAGTCCGATACTGTCCATTCGGCCGTATTTCCATTCGTAGGACTCAGCAGAAGCGTATCCTTCTGTCCCACAAACAAGGTTAACGAACTCTTATTGACATATATCTCGTTGGTTATTCCCACTCTGTCATAGCTGTCACAGGAAGAGAACATTGCCAATACGAAAATGGAAAATATGATGATTTTACCTATATTTTTCATTGCTTTGATCATTTAATTTTACAATTTATCTGCTATCACCTGCGCCCGCAACTCCTCTTTTATCTCATACCAATTATTACCGGATTTGTACTTATAGTGCAAAAGAAAGTTATGATACGTATAATAATCGGTCTTTTCAAGGAAGTACTTGTTAGGATAATCCGTATCTCCGTCGAGCTGTTCTATCGTAATATCCTTATACGGACGAATGGTTACCTTACCATCTTCGGCGATATCAAGACAGATAGCAAACAAATCGAGATTAGATACTTTGCTGTCGAAAGTCTCGTTGCCGGCCATGGTTCTTACGGTCTTGGCCGTTATCGGGAACAACGCCTTGGTACCGGGAATGGAGATGGGTGTAGTGCTGCTGTTTTCATAACGTAGACCTGACATTGTATATGAGGTTCCATTAGTGGTTCCGGTTGCCCATGTGTTTTTTATCTGCACTTGGTATAACAGGTAATTTCTCGAAGCATTAACTTCGTAGTTATCATAGCTGTCTATCTTCAACGGCAGATAATATACACTGTCAGGCGACAGACCTTCCGGATGTACGGTGAAAGGAATTACTCCTTTTACTTCACCTGCTTTGATTACACATGTGAGTGTGGAGAGTTCATAGTTTGCTGCAGGCAGCATCTTTGCATATTTGTCTACAGAATACTCGTATTGACTAAGATTGTATTGGCTCAATATATCGGGCGCCTTAACAATCTTTACCGTAACATCTTCGTCTGTCGGATTAGAACCACCCATTGATAATGAGATGTAACCCGTACGAAGTGTATCCGAAAGATTGAATATCTTTCGGGATACATGATCGGTATTACATATAAAAGAAAAGACATGTTTATACTGTTCTTTCTCAAAGACATCGTTATTATTGCATCCGCTTAATAACAGAAGGCCGGCAAATATCATAATATATTTTGCTTTCATATATTCCTATTTTTATGGTTATTTAGTTATCCCATCCGGGGTTTTGGTCCAACAGATGAACTTTTCTCACCTCACTATCGGGCAGGGGCATGAACATCAACTTGCGGTTAACGACCCTCTTCCCTATGCGCGGAGTGTTCGGAACGGTTCTGCGATAGAACGACTCCTTATCTCCATCCATATTCATGCCCATGATGGTTTTAGATTCTTCACGCTCATAGATACCCCATCTGCGCACATCATAGAAGCGTTCGTTCTCAAACAGAAGTTCCACCATGCGCTCCTGCTCAAGCAACACCTGTATTTTGTCACGATCGGAAAGTTCTTCCTGCGACGGTCCGGGTAAGCCTGCACGATGACGTACCTGATTGAAAGCCGAACGCATTTCTGCAACATCGCGCGATACAGTATAAGTCTCGCCCCCGACCTCTACGGTATAGCTTGCCGTAAGATTATTAAGTGCCTCCGTATACATTAGTAAAATATCTGCATAGCGTATCATCGGAAAAGCCTTGGACATACTGTTGGCATTGATTCCGGCCCACGCATCTGTAGGGTGTATGAACTTCTTTATCACATAACCTGTAATCGGATAATCGATATTGGAGTTCTGTTTTCCGTCAGGAGAATCGTAATAGTAAGTGATTGTTTGGTTATAATCGCCCGTTGTTGTTGTAGAAGTCATCGGCCAAAAGCATTCACTGAAGCCGATAGATGCATAGAAACGCATCTCACGGTTGTTATACATGTTAAACACACCACTATTCAAACGATAACCTGAGAAAGTTTTTTGTTGCGTAGTGAAGCCGCGCTCGGAATATGGATATACATCCGATGACTCGTTGATATTACGACCATCGAACATACGATAGGCATCAATAACCTTTTGGGTGGGACTGTTGTGGTTCCATCCCCCAAGATGTAATGGGAACGACATGCGGATTCCCGATGTAAAATCATTACTGTAACGCGCCCATACCCATTCGGGATTGCTCGAAATAACAGACTCGCCATTAAACATATCTGCATAAGAATGGTAGGGATCAATGCCTGCTGCACCGTACGGCCATGCCTTATAATAATCGGGATCAGACGTTACATTGGCAGGCAATGCAGGCGTTTCGGAAGAACTTTCCACCGTATGTAACTTGTACATAGGATTACCTGCGTTCTTCATGTCCATAACTCTTTTGCAAGCAGCGGCAGCTACAGCCCAGCGTTTCTCGTCATATGTCTGATTTACATAATATGCCCCGTCGGCCTTTCGCTTCCAATTACCGAAGCAACGTTTTGCCTCTGCCCCGCCATTGAATGCCGGGCTCGCCTGATAGATACGCAGACGAGCAATCAAACCATAGGCTGCTCCTTTTGTCGGACGACCGAAATTAACCAACGATTGCTGCAAAGGTAAATACTTTCCAGCCTCTTCAAGCTCGCTACAGATATAATCTACCGTTTCATCATAAGTTCCGCGTGGGCGATTGTAATAACTCAAATTCTGATTATTATCAAGTATTTCGTCGCCAAGCAAGATAGCCGGTCCCCAATCTACTAATAGCCTGTAGTAAGCATATCCTCGCATGAAATGAATGTAACCCAACATTTGTGCACGATCAGTAACACTAAGTCCGGGAACCTTATCAAGATTTTTCAGAATAGTATTACACTTTCTGATTGCTCGATAATTATTGGCATATCGATCCTTGAATATACCAAGACTCGTTGGTGTAATCTCTCCTAAGACAAAAGAGATACCTGCATCGTTTGCAGCAGAGAAAGCTTCATCAGAAGCAGTATAGCCTAACGTGGAAGGCGTAGTACCCATAAAATCTCCCTCATCAGGAAACATTCTGGAAATATCCCACATATATGCCTCGGCATTCCTTTTGTTAGCAAATAAAGAATCACTGCTCATCTCATCTGAGAAGTAATCTTCCGATACATTTAGGAAGTCACAAGACGAGAGTATTGAGGCACTTATCAGCAGCGATATGAATGCTATATTTATCTTTTTCATTTTATTCAATTTCTTTACTGTACATTAGAAATGGATATACAATTGCAATGTATACGTAGAAGGAATGGGGTATACGTTTCCTCGTTTGCCTGCCTGTTCCGGATCAAATATCTTGATATCATCCCATATCAACAAATTTTCGCCAATAAGTTGGAAATCTATTCCCGATACTCCGATCTTGCGTAAGAAATTTGTGCGCAATGTATAATTCAAAGTTACTTCCTGCAAACGCAGATACCATGCGTTGGCATACCAGAAATCTGAAGTCTGTGTGTTGTTGACACTCCTTCCGTAAGTAAGTTTAGGATACTTCGCATTCGGGTTCTCTGCCAAGCTCGGATCGATTCCATGAGCCAAAGCATAATCCATTGGTATCCATCTGTTTGCCGGATCAGCCACTTGCGTGAGCACATTACCATACTCCTGTCCATAGAACGGAATATAACCGTAACCGTTCAAGTCGACAGTTGTCTTGCCTCTACCTTTGAACAATATGCCTACAGTAAAGCTTTTATACCTGAATTCACCACCGAAACCATACATCAGCAACGGTACACTGCTATAATCCAAAGGCACCATATCATCAGAATTGATTAATCCATCACCATTCACATCACGATATTTGATATCACCGGGGTCATAACCACCGAAAGTTTGTACGGGACTTGTTTCAATATCTTTCTTATCCTTAAAAAGACCGATCGCTTTCAATCCGCGTTGTACGCCATAGGGATAGCCCGAAACCTCCTGATAAGGATACCTTGGAGCATTCTCTTCCCAGTGTTTTACATCATTCTTTGCATAAGTGAAGTTACCGCGCAGCGTAAAATCCATATTATTATTGATACGGTGCTTATAACTAATGTTGCCATCAGCACCAAAACTTGTCATCTTTCCTACATTACTGAAAGGGTTCGAGACAAGTCCTACATACATCGGTATCTGGTAACGTTGTTGGAAAATGTTGTCGCGTGTATCGTGGAAAAAGTCTACAACAAACTCAAGTTGCTCCTTAAACAATCGTCCTTCAATACCCAAATCAAACTTCTTTGCTTTTTCCCATACGAGATTATCTGCACCGATGTAACTCTCCTGTATGGTCTCTACTTGAGCCGATCCGAACGGGATGTTATTAAGACGTTGTACAACTGTAAGATATGGAAAACGCTTGTTTGTTATCTGATCATTACCCACTGTACCATAGGATGCCCGCAGTTTTAAGAAATCAAGAAAAGGCAAAGTCTTCTTTACAAACTTATAATTAGTAGGGATCCAGCCCACAGCCAAGGATGGAAAGAAGCCGAAACGATGCCCTGGTTGGAAATTCTCAGAACCCGTATAACCGAAATTCACATCAACCATATAGGTATCCTGATAACCGTAGGTAAGCCTGCTTGATATGCCTTGGTAACGGTAAGGAATGGATGATATGTTAGACCTTGCGTTTTCAGCATTCTTAGCATCACTCATATAATAATAAAGTAAGCCCGACACACGATGATCCTGTGCAAACACACGCTCATAGTTCAGCGTACTCTCAAAGTGATACTTGCGATACTGGTTCGTATATTTACTGAACGATGCATTTTGATTTTCTACACGTAGGATAGTCACTAAATCGCCTTTGGTATCGCGCCCGACTGCCTGATACAATGCCGGCTGAATAAGTCGAGACTCCGAGTAATAGCTGCTGATGTCATAAGCTCCCTGTGCTCTTACCGACAAACCTTTGGTTATAAAGTCAAGGTTTTGATCGATAGCCAAGGTAACTTTACCGTCAAACTGTTGTGAAGAACGTCTTCCCATGCGGTTGATGGCCACGTAAGGAGAAGTTCCTGCATTTGCTCCCACAGCCGGATACTGTCCGTTGGAATAAACTGTAGGCAGGCGAAGCGGTGTAAGATAAGACTGTGCTGCCCAAATATAATCGGTGTTCGATATACCCGGATTATTATTTACAGTAAGTGTTCCATCCGTTCCGAAATATAATTTAGTTGTAGGAGTGAGCTTCAAATCGAGGTTCGTACGATATGTGTAACGATTATAACCCACATTAGAAGCATAGGGACTACCTTTATCTACCTTGTATGCAGCATCTTCCAAATTGGCTCCCAAGCTAATGAAATACTGGGCAACATTGGCACCTCCGCGGGCACTTACATAGAAATTCTTATTCCAAGAAGTTTTCTTAATTACCTCATCCTGCCAGTTCACATCAGGATAGATATCTGTATCAAGGTGATTTTTGATAATATCCAAGGAAACATTATCATAAAGCGGTGTCTCTCCCCGCACTTTCAAAGCCTCATTTACCAGCTTTGCATAGTCGTAAGAGCCCACATAGTTAGGCATGCGGCGTAAACGATTAAGTGTTACGGATGCGCGACCTGTAATCTGTATCTTATCGGCAACACCGTGCTTGGTATTGATAAGTACAACGCCATTGGCGCCACGCACACCATATACAGCGGTAGCCGAAGCGTCTTTCAACACAGAGAAACTCTCGATATCGGCAGGATCTATGTCATTGATATTGCCTTCAAGACCGTCGATAAGTACTAAAGCCGAAGCATTCGCACCGAAAGTACCGATACCACGAATCCAGAAATCAGAGATATTTTTGCCGGGTTCACCGCTTTTAAGCGAAGTGATAACACCCGCAACACGACCACCCAGTAGGTTACTTACTGATGTAGTAGGGCGCTGCAAATCATTGGCATTTATAGTAGTTACTGCAGATAAGGTGGATATCTTGCGCTGTGTGCCTAATCCTGTAACAACCACCTCGTCTATCTTATTATCACTAACAAGCCTGATAACCAAGTCTGATTTGTTTCCCATTACCACATACTGTTGCTTCTGGAAGCCTACGTATGAGAAATTCAGCTTATCTCCCCGTTCTGCTTTTATTTCGAACTTACCGTCTATATCGGTAACAGTGCCGCCACCCGGCTTATCTAAAATACTTATAAGTACTCCTGTCAAGGGTTCTTCCCCATCCGTAACAGTTCCGGATATGATATATTCCGTCTTTCCTCGCGACTCCTGCGCCTGCATATTACAGAGTGTCAGCATCAAGAACGACAATATTAATATAAAGGAATGTCTCATGAACATAATTAAATTAAGGTTAGTTGATTGTAAGTTTTCTAACACGTCCGTTTCCCCAATCGGCTACATATATGGCACCATCCTTGGCTATTCCTATTCCTGTTGGCTCACTAAAGAGTGCTTCGTTTTTTCTACCGTCTTTCCAACCGCTTGTTCCGGGCATTCCGAGCACGGTCTCAACCATATTGTCAGGCGTTATACGGCGAATACAATGGTTATTGCGATCAGCCACATAGATATTGCCGTCGGCATCGCAGTATATTTGTGTGGGATTATTGAACTGTGCTTTCTCTATCGGACCGTCACGATGTCCGCCCGAAACATTGCTGCTCGAGAGACGTTTATATGTGTTTTCGGGATCGGTTACATCAATAGAACATATACTGTTGCCCATCACACCTGCATTTTCGCGGAAAGACATGTAAAGAATATTCGGATGCAACGGGTTGAATGTTAGCCCATAACTATCGCCTTCCTGCGTTTTATATACCGGCGTGACCTCATATGTGCGGGGATTTATCTTAATGATATCGCCATAGAAGTAACGGGTATAAATATAACCGTCGGCAGGATTCACCACCATGCAATGTTTAAAGCCTTCCGCGGGCACATGATAACCTGCGGGCCATATCATCTCACGGATGCGCAGCCCCCACATTTCCAGCGGATCAAGCGAGAGATACGAACCTATTGTCGTTTCTGTAGGAATGGTAACAATGCCGGTTGTGTTGTTTACACAGGGCACATTGCCCACCATGTCGTCTTTCAACATAATGAGTTCGCCCGCTTCTTCGTCTATACGCAGAATGGCCGAACGTTCATCGCCTTTTCCCTGACCTCTGCTCACCACAAAAATGTTGCCGTCATTATCTACACACAAGTACATCGGATGTAGAGATGCGCTGCTAAGAGGCCCCGGCACAATCTTATCGAGCACACCGTTGCCCACAACAGTACTCACGGTTACCGACTGATGGTAAATAAAGTTTTTTGGGTAAACCACAGAATCGTTGCCGATAACCACAGAGATCTTACACGTATCTCCCGGTAGGCGGGGAGCCTGCACATACATTTGGTCGCCGGTAGAACCGATGACCGCAGCCTTGCGATGATTGAAATACACGCTGATCTTTGACAAATCAGTTCCAAAGTTTACGCCCTGTAGGATGACTTTCTCCTGAAACTTACCCGAATCAGGGTAGAAAGTCGTCAGCTCAATGGGCTTCGTTGGATCATAGTCTTTCCTTGCTGCTTCATCGCTGCCGCAACCTGATAATTGCATCAGCAAGCCTGAAAAAGCAAGACATAACATTGTTTGAGTAGCTTTCATTAAAAAAATAATTAAGATTTAAAGTTTTTATTATAAAATTATCTCACTTATCATGCATCAATATCGTATAAAAATCTATCTTATGGAAAACGTGTCTTCCTTATTCGATTTTTAGTTTTGTCGTTTAGGTCTCAAGCAGATAGTCACCTTACGTTATATTACTACAGCGGATAGACTACCATTTAATTATATGAAGCCAAAGAAAATAAAAAAAATTAAAATTCCCAATAGATTTAACATAAATTACATATCTTAACATTACGTGCGCGATAACAGCATTTTTACTACTGCAAATAATAACGATAGACAGCCGTCTATCCGCCCTACACCTACTGTCTATGGGCGATACATATACAGCCTGAAGCCGATATACAATAGCCCTATTTCGGATAAATAATATGCCACTCTGCAATTTTTACGACAGAATGCCGTCACACATGAAAATCTTGTTGTATCTTTGCAGACGGTATGAAGATATTTGCCGTCGGCATGAACTATGCCACACACAATAAAGAGCTGGCTGAAGCGTTATGTAAACCGGAAACGCCCGTGGTGTTCACCAAAGCCGATTCGGCACTGCTCAAAAACCACAAGCCGTTCTTTATCCCCGACCATCTGGGGCCTATCGAATACGAAACGGAACTTGTCGTCCGTATATGCCGTCTCGGCAAGAGCATACCCGAGCGCTTTGCCCGCCGATATTACGATGCCGTGACAGTAGGCATAGACTTTACTGCCCGTGAGTTACAGCAAAAGTTGCGCTGCAAAGGCTATCCATGGGAACTCTGCAAAGGTTTCGACGGCGCCGCAGCCGTCGGAGAATGGGTTCCGGTAGAGAAGTTTCACGACATACAGGCACTCCGTTTCCACCTCGATATCAACGAGCACACGGTGCAAGAGGGCTATACGGGCGATATGCTTTTCAAGGTCGACGAACTGATAGCTTACATCAGTCGCTATTTTACGCTGAAAACAGGCGACATGCTCTATACCGGAACAACGGCCGGAGTAGGCCCTGTGAACATCGACGACCACCTTGAAGGTTATTTGGAAGACCGCCACGTTCTCGAATTTAACTGCAAATAAAAGAGAAAGCACCGCCATGCGGTGCAATCCCCCATATAAAACACTTACCTCAATACAAACAGCATACATGCATAAGACACTGAAATACGTATTGCTCACCGCATTGCTGACTGCCACGACAACGACAGCCGACGCACAAAAATTCTTTAACTTGACCGCCGATGAAGTCAAGACAGACTCTGTATTGCCGTCTTTCGGCCACACCTTCCCCCTCTCCGGAGCCTATCAAGACTCCGTATACACCGTAACAATCGCCTATCCCGAGTACATTGATATGCCTGCACACGATGTGGAGCGCTACCGCGCAATATCGGGAGAACCGCTACCAGAAACGCCAAAACTGCAACAACGACTGACGTTCGACCGCAAAAAAGCATCGCTCAATGTGTCGTTCTGTCCGCTCGTTTACCGCAACAAGAAATATCAGATACTTGTCAGTTTCATGCTTTCTGTAGAAGCAAAACCACTGATCAAGCCTGCTGCTACTCTTGCAACGCGGGGCGGTGGCCCAAACACCCCGCGCTATGCCGAACATTCCGTTCTCGCATCGGGTACATGGGCTAAAATAAGCGTGCCCTCTTCAGGCGTCTTCCAACTCACAGACGACGTGATACACCGCGCAGGCTTCACCGATATGAGTAAAGTAAAGGTGTACGGCTACGGTGGAAAGCTACAAGATGAAATCTTGACGGGCGACATGCTGACGGCATACGACGACTTGAAAGAAGTACCCACGTGTACCGTAAACGGCAAACGGCTGTTTTACGCTCAAGGAACAGTGAGCTGGGAGAACAAGTGGGAGACAAACCGCATACGAAACCCATATTCAGACCGCGCATACTACTTCATTACCCAAAGCGATGCAGCCCCATTGATGGTCGACTCAACCGCCTTTCTGGCATCATTCTATCCCTCTAACGACGATTACCACTCGCTCTACGAGGTCGACAACTATGCTTGGTATCACGGAGGCCGCAATCTATTTGAAGACACCCCCATCGATAAGGGTACTTCTCATACATTCAAGGTCGCTACACCTACCGGAGAACCGATCGATATAGCTGTAGCAGTCACGGCAGGCATCAATTCAACTGCCGATATAGAAGTAAACGGCACCTTTATAGGTACAGCCGAGTTCAACTGGAACCCCGATCCAAAATCGATTGACCACTATACCCTGGCCAAAGAATTTATATATTATTCCGTTATCCATAATCCCAAACCCGAAAATGAGATAAAGATAACCACCACGTCAGGCGGGCCGGTAAGATTAGACTATATCTCTTTTGCTTTTGACACACCCCGTCCGGCACCACAACTGGCCACTTCGTCTTTCCCTGCAGCGGAATATGTCTACAACATCACTAATCAAGATCTACACGCCCACGGCCCCGCAGATATGATAATCATCATACCCGCCTCGCAGAAATTACTCACACAGGCAAAACGACTAAAAGAGTTTCATGAGCAACACGATGGCCTGCGCGTGCGTATAGTGCCCTCCGATGAGATCATTAATGAGTTTGCAGGCGGCACACCCGATGCAAATGCTTACCGCAGATACCTCAAAATGCTCTACGACAGAGCCGAAAATGAGGCCGACATGCCCAAATATCTGCTGCTCTTCGGTGACTGTTCTTGGGATAACCGCATGCTCACGAGCGACATGCAGGGCGCTGTAAAAGACGATTATCTGCTGTGCTACGAGAGTGAAGACTCGTTTAACAAGATTACCTGTTATGTAGACGACGGATACTTCTGCCTGTTAGACGACGGAGAAGGTGGAAATCTGCAAGCTTCAGACAAGGCCGATATGGCCGTGGGACGCTTCCCTGTAACGACAGACGAAGATGCCAAGACACTTGTAGACAAGACCATCGCCTACGTAACCAACAAGAATGCAGGCGCATGGCAGAACACTATCATGTTTATGGGCGACGACGGCAATGAAAATCTGCACATGGCAGACGCCAATGAGGCAGCAGATAGTGTCGCCGGATGGTATCCCGGATACCTCATCAAGAAAGTGATGTGGGACTCATATATACGCGAAACCTCGTCTACAGGCAACACCTATCCCGAAGTAACGCGCCTCATCAAACAGCAACAGGCTGCAGGAGCCCTAATCATGGACTATGCCGGCCATGGCTCGGAAACACAGATATCCCACGAATCAGTGCTACGTATCGGTGACTTCGCGAACTTTACTAACACCAATCTGCCTCTTTGGATCACAGCTGCATGCGATATAATGCCGTTCGACGGCTCTGTACCGACGATAGGCGAAACGGCATTGCTCAATAAGAAAGGCGGTGCGGTAGCTTTCTTCGGCACTACGCGCACCGTATATGCCAACTACAACAAGGTTATCAACAAAACCTATCTGAAACATGTGCTGTCACACAATAATGGTAAACCCGTTACCTTGGGCGAAGCACAGCGCCTTTCAAAGAACGAATTAATAGACACTTGGCAAGACCTTACTACCAACAAACTGCAATATTCACTGCTCGGAGATCCGGCAATCGCACTGAATATGCCGGCTATGAACATCGTTATCGACTCCATAAACGGCATGCCGGTTAACTCAACCGGTCACCTCCCCACGCTTAAAGCCGGCAGTGTGGCCAACGTGAAGGGGCATATAGAAAATGCAAAGCCGGACTTTGACGGCACCGTAACAGTAACCGTACGCGACAAGGAGGAAAACATAACCTGTAAACTCAACGACACCACCAAAGACGGAGCAAGCACAGCGTTCACTTATAAAGACCGTACGAAAACGCTGTTTACAGGCTCCGACAATGTGAAGCAGGGTAATTTCTCCTTTTCGTTCGCTATTCCGAAAGACATAGATTATACAGAGGGTACCGGGCTGATCAATGTGTATGCCTCGAATAACACGAACACGCTGAAAGCACATGGCGAAAATGGCAACTTCATCATCGGCGAAAGTAACATCGAGAGTAACGATTCTACCGGTCCGTCCATATACTGTTACCTCAATTCGCCGACGTTCAATAACGGAGGGAACGTGAACCCAACCCCCTATTTTGTGGCACAGATTACCGATGAAGACGGCATAAATGCCACCGGAAATGGTATCGGACACGACCTGCAGTTGATTATTGACGGCGACATGTCGAAAACATACACGCTCAATGAAAACTTTACATATGACTTCGGCTCCTACACCAAGGGAAGTACCTACTACCCTATTCCCGAACTAACAGCCGGTACACATCGTCTGCAATTCCGTGCGTGGGACATACTCAACAATAGTTCTACAACCGAGCTTACTTTCAACGTGGTGCAAGGGTTGGAACCGTCGCTGTTCAACGTGAGCTGTACCGACAATCCGGCATCTACCTCGACCACATTCATTATTTATCACGACCGTACAGGCAGCACCATAGATGTGGAAATAGATGTATTCGACATGAGCGGAAGACTACTTTGGAAGCATACGGAGAGTGGGGTTAGTACCGACGAAACCTACACCGTGGACTGGAATCTGACCGTAGACGGCGGTGCACGACTGCAGACTGGCGTGTATTTATATAGAGTACGAATAGCTTCCAACGGCAGTTCAAAAGTATCGAAAGCCAAGAAACTCATCATCATAGGCAATAAATAACAGCTTTCATGCGTTTCTTTATTTACAACATGGCTGCAGAACAGCCATCAATCGTTCAGAAGATACGGACAATATGCAACACATGAATAAAATTTTAAAAATACTTACGGCATGTCTCTTCATGCTTTTTGCTGTCGATATGCCAGCACAGGATAAGAAAAATATCTTCAATCCTGTCAACACATCCGTAACCTCGCAGACCATCGCCCCCGATGCCCGCGCTGCCGGCATGGGCGATGTAGGCGTGGCAACCGACCCTGATGTAGTTTCACAATACTGGAATCCTGCCAAATATCCATTTGCCATCAGCCGAGCAGGCGTAGCACTCAACTATACGCCGTGGCTGCGTCAGTTGGTCAACGATATGGATTTAGCCTATTTGGCCGGCTACTATCGCATCGGAGATTACAGCGCCGTATCGGCTTCACTGCGCTATTTCTCACTCGGAGAAGTACAGCTCAATGACAAAACAGGCACCACCACGCCCATGACGATCAGCCCTTATGAAATGTCATTCGACGTGGCTTACTCGCTTATGCTAAGCGAAAAACTTTCTATTGCGACAGCCGTACGCTGGATATATTCCGATCTGACCTACGATTATACGGGGGATACTTCTCCCGGTTCGGCTTTTGCTGCCGACCTATCACTGTATTATCAGAATTATCTGAACATTGGAAGCCGCGAATGCCAACTTGGTTTAGGTATGAATATATCGAATATCGGCAGCAAGATATCGTTCGGAGGCGACAAAAACAGCGAATTTATCCCGACTAACCTGCGGCTTGGGGCCTCACTGATGGTACCAGTAGACGAATACAACCGTTTCACCGTTGCCATCGACGCTAACAAACTGCTCGTTCCTACATACCCTAAACAAAACGAAGGTGAGACCACGGAAGCTTATCAGCAGCGTGTGCAGAAAGATTATTACGACGTGTCGTCAATCGGAGGCATATTCAAGAGCTTCGGTGATGCGCCCAACGGTTTCAAAGAAGAACTGCAGGAAGTGCAATGGAGCCTTGGTGCTGAGTACGTTTACCACAACCAATTCTCAGTACGTGCAGGCTATCATCATGAGAGTGAGAACAAGGGTAACCGTAAATACTTTACCGTTGGCGCCGGATTCAAGATGAACGTATTCTCGCTCGATGCAGGCTATGTGATTGCTACGGCCAAGAGCAATCCGCTCGACCAGACGCTTCGATTTACACTAAGTGTTGATATGGACGGTATTAAAGATTTGTTCCGAAGAAAATAGGGATTTCGCCGGAGTCTATTTCGAGTGCGGAAAGAATGTACCGTTCTGCCTTTCCATGCAGTGAAAGTCCCTCATTTCCTCCATCTTTCTTTATATTTAAACTATGACTTGCAAGCAAAAAACGACCACGAATACTGAAGATACATCTGCTGCAAGCACGACTCATTCAGTACAAAACAGCCAAAGACCGCTCATCAGATGTGGCTTCGGTTATGATGTTCACCGCCTTGTGCCCGGGCGGGCATTGTGGTTGGGCGGCATAAAGATAGAGCATGAGCTTGGTTTATTAGGACACAGCGATGCCGATGTACTCATCCATGCCATCTGTGACGCCCTCTTAGGGGCGGCAAACATGCGTGACATCGGCTATCACTTCCCCGACACGTCGGATAAAACGCTTGACATAGACAGTAAGGTTATTCTGCGCAAGACTATTGAGTTAATAGCCACCAAGGGCTATCAGTTAGGAAATATAGACGCAACCGTATGCGCCGAGCATCCTAAAATAGCCCCCTATATCCCTGACATGCGAAAATGTATGGCCGAAATCATAGGTAGCGATGAAGATAACATCTCCATTAAAGCCACCACCTCAGAGTGCATGGGCTTCGTAGGGCGCGAGGAAGGTATGGCTGCATACGCCACTGTGTTGATAGAGCGCTATGAGTGAAGACCTTTCCTTTGCCCTGCCAAAAATAATTAAACGGATAGTTAGATCTCCCAAATGTTTCGCAGAAATAGGTTCCACAAACGGCATAACGAATTATTCCGGCTCCTTTAAAGAATAAAAGTCCCTCACGGGAACCTGATTAACGCACCATACGGCAGTTTCTCTCAATCCTTCAATTGAGAGAAGAGAAACAATTTAAAGCAGATAGACAGGCAAAGTGTTTTTATTATATACATGATCTATACCTGACAGGTGTGCTATCTAAGCCAGACAGACGAACAATCTAACTATATCACAAGGAATTAGCTTGCCAAAACCTTTATATATACAGCACAAGAATAACATGTTTGAGAGGACCCACCGATAATGCCTGCCTATAGAATCGTTAGCATATACGACGTAAACAATGTTGCCCTGAGAAAACTTGATAAACTATATTCCTGCAGCATAGCTATCAAACATTCACTACTAATCACTCTTCTTCTATCTCTACTCCCCCTTTCGGAGGGGGCAGAAGAGATGCACTTTCTTCCTTTATCCCTCATCTTTCATTACTATCCCATTCATGTGAAAGAGTGAGGGGAGAGTCATACACATCAAAAAAGGCCCCACCTCTCTTACGAGATATGGAACCTTATTGTGGGCGTTGACGGATTCGAACCGCCGACCCTCTGCTTGTAAGGCAGATGCTCTAAACCAGCTGAGCTAAACGCCCGCATGTTTATGCTTGAAAAACGTGGGCAAAGGTATGGCTTTCCAATGAGACGACCAAATATCCGCACCGCTTTTTCATATAATTTAAGATATGTCTGCTTACAACCGATAGAGATCACCCGCAGCTATAAAATCTACTTTCTTTCCTTCGAGTATCTTTTCACAACTGCTCAGATCTGTCGGTCGGCTGACGATATTAGCCGTATTCCCATTGGCAAAAGAATATATATACTTAATGAATTCTTCATTTTCCGACAGAGATTTCATCACCAAAGCCAAAGCTCCGGAGGCATTAGGACAGGAAAAGCCGCTGACATCTGTTCTTTTAACAGTGAAATCAAACGAATAATAGCCACGTAAATTATATTTGTTGGCAAACAGTAGTTTTATAATATCGTCGATATGATGGATATGATCGGAGAAAAGATTAAACTTCTGAAACTTCTTCCGATAAAACGGAGCGTTATGATACGTATAACTCACCATCTTTCTTAGCTGTCTATCTTATACGTCATACAGTTATCTATATGGAATATATATCTTGTTTTCATTCCAAATCATTATTCAAAGTAAGTTGGTCAGTTCCTCTATTTGTAAAAATAATGAATAATATCTGAGAAACATAACAATATAAAAAAATATCCCTGCAATCCCGAAAGATTACAGGGAAACACCCCATTGTGGGCGTTGACGGATTCGAACCGCCGACCCTCTGCTTGTAAGGCAGATGCTCTAAACCAGCTGAGCTAAACGCCCGTGCTACTTATTGTAGGCGCCTGCAAAGGTAAGGTATTTCGGATAAACGGCCAAACTTTTAAGTGCATTTTTTTCATATTACACTCAATTCTTGTAACTTTGCAAGACATTTTACAGACAAACAAATATTGATGACATGGAAAAAGTAGTAAGTGGAATACGTCCGACAGGCAATTTGCACCTCGGGAACTATTTTGGAGCCGTGAAAAGCTTTGTGGAAATGCAGGATAAATACGACAGCCTGTTCTTCATTGCCGACTGGCATTCTTTAACAACTCGCCCGAAACCCGAAGATATACAGAACAGTGCGCGTATTATCCTCGCAGAATACTTGGCATGTGGCATCGATCCGAAAAAAGCACCGATATATATACAAAGCGATATAAAGGAAACGCTGGAGCTTTATCTGTTCCTCAATATGAATATGTATTTGGGAGAATTGGAACGTGTTACCACGTTCAAAGAGAAAGCACGCAAGCAACCAAATAACATAAATGCAGGCCTTTTAACTTATCCCACACTCATGGCAGCCGACATTCTTCAGCATCGGGCTACAAAAGTTCCTGTGGGTAAAGATCAAGAACAGAATATGGAAATGGCTCGTAAATGCGCACGACGTTTCAATAATATATATGGCGTAGACTTCTTTCCCGAACCACAAAACTTTTATTTCAACGCAACAGCCCTGAAAGTCCCTGGACTTGACGGCAGCGGAAAGATGGGAAAAAGCGAAGGAAACTGTATATATCTGCGTGATGACAACAAGACTATCACTAAAAAGATAATGAGAGCCGTTACTGATAATGGCCCCCAAGCAAAGAACAGCACAAAACCAGAAGTAATAGAAAATTTGTTTACTTTCCTTAAAATCTGTTCTACGCAGGATACATACAATTATTTCGATGAGAAATGGAATGACTGCACGCTGCGCTATGGCGATCTGAAAAAGCAAATCGCCACGGATGTCTGCAATACAGTGGCCCCTATCCGTGAAAAGATTCTTGAATATAGTGCCGATCAAGACTATCTTGACAAAATAGCAAAGCAAGGTGCCGAGATTGCACGTGAGAGTGCGTCAAACACCTTACGTGAAGTACGCAAGATTATCGGCTTTAGACAATGATTAGGAGTACTACAAAACAATAGAAACATAACGGTATATACACACCGATTGCCCATTTACTTCTATCCTATACAAGATGTAACAGGTGGAGAAACAATTGTTTCTCCACCTGTTACACTTTCTTCGTCCATTTTCTATTAAACTTTAACCCGACTTTTCATTTCATTTATCTAAAATATGCCTACACATATTAAAAAATAATACAAGGCAACAAATAAGAAAGAGGGCATTTCTATTCGAAATGTCCTCTATATATTTGATAAATTCTTATCACCTATTACTCTGCTATTTCCACAGTAGCACGGCGGTTGAACGATATTGGAGAGAGGTCATCTACTCCTCCGTTACCCTTTGTAACAATATTATCGCGACTCACACCAAGCTTCACAAGCTCATTGGCAACAGTCTTTGCACGCTCTTCAGATAGCCACTGGTTGTGAGCAGGCTCACCTGTTGCACTGTCACCATAACCATTTACAAGAATTTTAGAATTATTCTCTTGAGCATACTTAGAGAGGGCTTGCAAGTTCACAAGATCTTTTTGAGATGCTATTTTCGTCTTGTTGAGATTGAAGAATATAGAAACCGGCGTAGCAAACTTCTTAATTACAGTTTGTTGTTCAGCAGGCTTCTGGTTAGCAAGGAGTTCTTTTAAACGAGTATCTTCTGCATTAGCATCATTGAGTTGGGCATTAAGCGCATCGATCTGGGCCTGTGAAAGAGCCTTGATTGCATCAACATCAGGCACTTTCTTCCACGAAGCCTTACCAAGATTCAACGTTACACCTACTTCACCATAGATATGATTGTCATGCGACTCCCATCCACGATGGCCTCCGGTAGGCGGATTAACTGGTTTTTCATAACCATCAATATCGTCTTCAAAGCGATTCCAGCCAATTTCCAAGTTGAGAGCAATACGACGACTTAAGCGGAATTCATTCAGTATACCCACATTGAGATCCGTTGCATAAGTGTTATGTGACATCGAACGCCCTAAGCCACCACCCAAAAACGGAATAAAATTCCAAACTCGATTAGGGTTATAACCGTAAAGCATATTACTAAGGTTAAATAATATCTGCTCATTCAATACCCAAAATTTATTTCCATTGCCGGTATTGTCATCATCAATTACAGATTTGCCCCAAATACCTTGGAGCTTCGTACGAAGTCCAAGTCCCGGTGTAAACCACTTGCCGATGCCCAAAGAGAGCCCGGGATCCGAGCGAAATCTTGCGAATAAACTTCTCTGAAATCCATTTCCATGCTCCTCTGTAGAATACCATGAGTTCAAAGTACCACCTACTTGGATAAACCAATTACTCCAGAATGAATTTGTGGCAACACTGTAC
>CAUUQE010000012.1:0-28232 GCA_963547065.1 uncultured Prevotella sp.
AGAGCTACTTCGGACTCTTCGGAAACGCACAACTTTCCATTTACGACATTGCCAAAAAACGGGGCGAGGCGGCCGAAGAAACAATGGAAAACATTGACCGCAACCTGCATAGGTTGGCTGTTACACCCGAATGGCAAACCATAAAACAGTTCATACACACACAACAATCAACCGATACACTATGAAAAAAATCATGCTTTTAGGCTCAGGCGAACTAGGTAAAGAGTTCACCATCGCAGCCAAGAGAGCCGGTCAGTACGTCGTAGCCTGCGACAAATACGACAACGCCCCCGCCATGCAGGTGGCTGATGAGCGAGAAGTATTCGATATGCTCAACGGCGATATGTTGGATGCAGCGGTAAAGAAACACCGTCCCCACATCATTGTACCTGAGATAGAAGCCATTCGCACGGAGCGTCTTTTCGACTTCGAACGGCAAGGCATACAGGTTGTACCGAGCGCACGTGCCGTGAATTTCACCATGAACCGTAAGGCCATACGCGACTTGGCTGCCAAGGAATTGGGCTTACGCACGGCAAAATACTTCTACGCCCGTACCTTCGACGAGTTCAAGAGTGCCACTCTAAAGATCGGATTTCCCTGTATCGTCAAGCCTTTAATGTCGTCCTCGGGCCATGGACAGAGCCTCGTACGCACCGAAGACGAACTACGCAAAGCATTCGACAATGCCATGCAAGGCAGTCGGGGCGATGTGAAAGAAGTCATCATCGAAGAATTTATCCGCTTTAAAAGCGAGTTCACGCTGCTCACAGTTACACAGACGAACGGTCCAACACTATTCTGTCCGCCCATCGGACACGTGCAGAAGGGTGGCGATTACCGCGAAAGTTGGCAGCCATACAGTATCGATAGCGATGCTTTAAGGCATGCCCAAGACATGGCCGACAAGGTTACAAGGGCGCTAACCGGTGCAGGTATCTGGGGTGTAGAGTTCTTCTTGACAGAAGAGAACGAAGTTATATTCTCGGAACTTTCGCCACGTCCGCACGATACAGGCATGGTAACACTGGCACATACCACCAACCTAAGCGAGTTCGAACTCCATTTTCGCGCCGTTATGGGGCTACCCATCGCCGGTATTCATTTAGAACACAGCGGTTGTTCTGCCGTGGTTCTTGCCAAAGAAGATGCTGACCATGAGCCCCAATACAATCTCATAGATGCCCTAAAAGAAGACTATACCCGCGTTAGGATATTCGGAAAGCCCACCCAACACGTAGGGCGGCGCATGGGAGTAGTACTGTGTTACGGAAAAATAGATGCCGATACGGATACTCTCAGAGCCAAAGCAAAACGCCTTGCTGATACAGTAATCACTTAAAATCCCCAGCTGTAACCGTATTATCATAGTTACTTTTTCGAGCATGTACATTTCTATTTCTGCTTCATAGGTCTAATATGTCGATAACAATGATTTGGTTTCGTTTTTCTTTTTAATTCTCCTGTCTGTCATACACATATGATCTATTGCCGATAGATATATGGTCTATGTCCATCAGATATACTACCTGTCGACGATAGATCCATAGTCTGTCGAAACTATCCGTAAGGTATTTGTCCATTCTCTGTAAAATATTTCAAAAATATACATTGCATAAAAAATGTTTTTTATATACTAAAAGCGAAAATCCACGTTATATAATAAACATTCATCATGAACACATTGGTTGGAAAAATCATAGACCTGACTAAAATAACCGATCCCCGTGGTAATCTTACCGTAGTAGAAGAAAGCCAAGACATGCCTTTCAAAGTTAAACGTACCTATTGGGTATACGACGTTCCCGCGGGAGAAAATCGTGGCGGACATGCCCACAAGCACTGCAAGGAACTGCTTGTCGCAGTGGGGGGTAGTTTTTATGTCACACTCAATAATGGCACTGAAGAGTGTACATTCTTGCTTAATCATCCTTATCAAGGACTTCTTGTGGAGACCTGCACATGGCGTACACTCAACGACTTCTCTGCCGGAGCCGTCTGCTTGGTACTCGCATCCGAGCCATTCAATGAGGAAGACTACATTCGGGAGTACGATGATTTTCTCACATACATAAGAGATACCGCGAATGTTCAACATCAAAAGATATGACAAAAACACAGACCGAGAGACGTGGAACACTTTCATAGCACAGTCGAAGAATGGAACTTTTCTATTCGATCGCAACTATATGGACTATCATTGTGACCGCTTTAAAGACCATTCATTACTGTTCTACCTCAATAACAAGCTCTATGCAGTACTACCGGCCAATATGGAAGGTGACGTTATACAATCGCACATGGGACTCACCTACGGTGGCCTTGTTATGGGAACCGATGCCACTGCCGCTAATATCCTTACGCTCTTTCGCGAACTGAATACTTACCTTGCTTTGCAAGGTATCCGCAGCGTACTCTATAAATGTGTACCGTGGGTGTATCATCTTGTGCCAGCCGAGGAAGATCTTTATGCCATCTTCCGCACTTGCAATGCACGTCTTGTAGCACGCGACATAGGTACTGTCATCGATATGGGACACCCCTTGCGATGGAGCAGACTGCGCCGACGCGGTATCAAGCGTGCAACCGAAAGCGGTGTAACGATAGAAAAAAGCAAAGATTATGCTGCCTTTTGGCAGATACTCTCCGAAAATCTCAATCAAAAATACAGCACAACGCCCGTACACACTATACAAGAGATAGAACTGCTCCATACGCGTTTCCCCGATAACATCGTGCTCTACAACGCTTATCACAAGGGACAACTAATAGGAGGTATCGTGATTTACATTACTCCCCAAGTGGTTCATGCTCAATACAGTTCGGCCACACAACTGGGAAAACAGCTAGGAACCATCGACATGCTCTACGATCGCATTATCAATCATGACTATTCAGACTGCCGATACTTTGACTTCGGCCGCTCTACAGAGAACAGAGGATGCTATCTGAACGAGCTTTTAATCCACCAAAAAGAAGGGTTCGGCGGTCGTGGACTGTGTTGGGACTGGTACGAATGGCAGGTTGTATCAGGAGAGAGAAGATGGAATAGCGATGAGGGATAAGGGAAACAACAGCCTTATTCAAAACGTATACGACCAATGAAACAATACGATATAGAATATCTTAGCCTGAAACGAGTCACCGAGATGCACCTTACAGAATTTAAAGAGGCTGTAAACAGTGTAGTTGAAAGCGGATGGTATCTGCAGGGAAATATTGTAAAAGCGTTTGAAGAAGCCTATGCTGCCTACATCGGCACGCACTTCTGCGTGAGCTGCGCCAACGGTTTGGATGCACTAAAACTTATTCTTCGAGCTTATATGGAGATGGGCTGGATGAACGAGGGCGATGAAATAATCGTACCGGCCAATACCTATATCGCTTCCATTCTCGCCATTTCAGAGTGCCGGCTCGTACCTATATTGGCGGAGCCATGCCCCAATACGTTCAATATAGACGAGTCTATCATAGAGAAACATATCACTCGGCGCACTAAAGGCCTCATGATTGTACATCTGTATGGGCGCTGTGCCTTTACCGCACATATCGGCGAATTATGCCAGAAGTACGGTCTACGATTGATAGAAGACAATGCACAGGCGCATGGCTGCACGTTTACTGACGGCAGACATACGGGTTCGCTCGGACATGCAGCAGCTCACAGCTTCTATCCCGGCAAAAATATGGGCGCTATGGGTGATGCCGGAGCCGTTACAACAGACGATACGACACTGGCAGACACCGTGCGAACGCTCGCCAACTACGGTTCTTCGCGCAAATACGTGTTCACTTATCGGGGCACGAACAGCCGCATGGACGAGCTTCAAGCCGCTGTATTGAGCGTGAGACTGAAATATCTGGATCAGGAAAATGCACGGCGTAAAGAGATTGCACAATATTATTTGCAGCACATAGAGAACCCTCTATTGACTTTACCCATAGCAAATACGACCGATAACGTGTGGCATGTCTTCCCCATTTTGTGTCGTCAACGCGACCATCTGCAACATTTTCTGGCCGCAAAGGGTATACAAACCATCATTCACTACCCCATTCCGCCCCATCATCAGGCATGTTATCGGGAGTGGAACAACCGTTCTTTCCCCGTTACAGAGAAGATACATCGCGAAGAGCTGAGTATTCCATGCAATCAAACGCTTACCGACGAAGAGGTTCAACATATCGTTACAACACTCAATGCATACCATATAGGATGGGAAAAAGCAGGAGACAACGATGCATTACCCTTTATTTAACATTGAAACGCAGGCCTACTTGCAGGCTAAAGTTTAGGGGCTTATCCTTGAAGAAGTTCTCCACAGTACTCCCATTATTAAAGTAATACTTCGCCCCGGGCTCAATATAAGCCCCCAACTGCGGCAATATATTATACTGAATGCCTACGGATACATTAGTCGACCATTGCATTTTATCCTTATCAATAGTATGACTAACGCCCTCGGTTGTCGTTTTGGCAGCCACATTTATATCGGCTTCTCCGCCTACACCGGCATAAACAGCCAATCGTTTGTTCCCCCAAATACGGTAATTCACCGTGAGTGGTAGCCCTATATAGTACAATATCTGACGCTTGGTGATACAGTCAGCACCGATAATTTTATCGAAATCCGATAATAAACGGGTATAAACTATGCCTGAAGTAACCGACCAACGATCGGTTAATCTGTAGTTTACCGACAATCCAAAAGCTATCGGCTGCCGATGATGCGTCTCTTCGTGCATATCGGTCATATATACCGACGCGTGTTTAGCATACATCATTTCGGGCTGCGGTGTGGGAATATCGTAAATATTAATCATTTTTTCAGTCATCATCGTACCGGTGCGCTCCTGATAATCGCCCATGGAATTTACAGCATAGAGGTTCATCGACACCCGTGCTTTCTCATTCCGATGTCGCAAGACAGGCTGCCTATCTCCTTTATATATATAAGGTGCAGTTTGCAAATACGTGCTCTTCTGATGAGAAACAGCATATTTGCCAGAGTCAGGCGGTAGTTTCACAGGCACACTCTCTATAGTATTCTGTGCCAAAAGAGGGCGATCGTCCGTACCACCTGCGGGCAATGTTGCAAACGACGTCCCTTCCTTCGGTAGATAAACAATGCTTCTATCGGGAACAGAAAGCGCGCCTGTCGACGATAGAGTGCTTGTCTGTGCCCAATACACCGTATTCCTATCTGAACGACACACATGTGCCGTCTGTTTTATCTCATCGTCCTGCCGATGCAAAAGCACATAAGCAGTGCCCGCAAGTAGTCCTGCCACCGCGGCTGCAATTACTATCCTGTGTTGCAAAGATACGATAACAGCCCTTTTAGAGCGCTTTCTACCGGCATTGAGCGACTGCTCTATCGCCGCCCACAGACCTTTGCCGACAGGTTCCTGATGGTCTGTCATACGCTTACGAAACCGCTGTGTCCAGTCTTTTTCTTTCATATCTTTGCTGTTTTTTTATACTCGTCAATCATTTTTGCCAACATATTTTTGGCTCGGAAGTACTGCGAAGCCGAAGAATTTTCCTTGATGCCGAGCAACAGAGCTATCTCCTTGTGGCTTTTCTGTTCGAAAACAAAGAGATTAAAAACCGTCCTGTAACCCACAGGCAACCGCTCTATCATCTGCATTATTACGCTCATTGGCACATCTTCGGTATCGGGAATATTCTCATCGGGCATATCGGGCACCTCGTCGGTTACCGTGAAATGGTAATATTTGCGCAGTTGAGTGAGCGATTCGTTAGCAACTACGCGCAATACCCATGCTTTGAGCGAGCCCTCTCCACGGTATTCGAATGCGCCGATGCCGGTGAATATCTTTACGAAACTGTCTTGCAACACATCTTTTACGGTATCGGCATCGGCCATATAGCGCAGCCCTACCGCCATGGCATAGCCTGAATAGCGGTCGTACAGTTCGCGCATGGCCGCTCTGTTCCCTCCGTTTATGGCTTGCAAAAGCTCTTGTTCCGACTTCACTTTGCGCTTCTTCTCGCCGTAGAATTAAACATCAGCGTTTGTTCCTTACCGTAATTCGCCGTCTTCACACCGTCTACAGTGAATCCGATCACCTTAAACAACACCACGAAACTACCGTTCTGTTTGTCGTACACGGCTACGGAACCAGTGGCAGCCATCACGACTTTCACCTCATGAGGGGGACCCTCAAGGGTGTAGACAAACGTATAATCGAGCTTTATTATATTGAAATAGAGCGACGTAGCCGAGTAAGCGGTCTGCGTGAAAGGCACTCTATATGTATCGCCCGCGGCAGATACGGCAGCCGAAGCCACCTTCTCTTTGGGCACAATATTGCTGAGAAGTTCGGTGAGTGGCAGATTTGAGAACTCCAAATGGCTATCTACTTTCAATGTAGCCGTACCCAAATTCCGATTGTCGACCCTCCATTTACCCTCGTAGGTGCCATAGATGCCGCCCGAAGATGCACCGGAATTATTATAAATACCACCGTCGGTGCTGACATTATTATCTTCTACACCGCAACCTACAGCCGTTACGACGACCAAAAGCGCCATCAAGCCGAGCAAAAAGGCCCATATTCCTTTTTTATCTTTACAGTATTCCATATTCATACGTATTCTATAGCCTGTTTCTATATAGCTAACTACAAAAATAAAAAATCTTGCATAAAACGATGCAAGATTTTTCTATTTCCTGCGTTTTATCTAAAAAAATAATGATATATTATAATGAAACGAACTTTCCTACTCGGTTTGACAATCTGCATGCTACATGTTGTTCAAGCACAAGAAGCCCCTACCATCACTAATCCTTATCCAAAAAACGAATTTACTGTAGGCATAGGCTATGCTCCCGGACTGAAAGAATACATCGATATGCCGTCTTTTGACCTCGAAACATGTAGTCCGCTCTATGAATACAATAGCGGTAAGTACACACTTTCCAACGAACGACAGACATTAAGTGTGGCCCTCGCCTATCATCGCCATCTGTATAAACACTGGGCAGTAGGTATCCAAGCTGGATGGACACACACTTATCGTTATAAATACGGCATCATTTCAGGAGAAAGAGAAGGATCTTGCCGTATGCACAACATTATGTTACTGGCTGATTTCAGATACTATTTTGCCATCACACAGGTATCGCAACTCTACGCAGGTATATCTGCAGGCGCTACAGACCGTATGTATCGCGGCTTTTACGACGCCTCTTTCAGTCATAAAATCAAGCCCATTGGGCATATAACTTTTTTCGGTGTGATGATCGGAAAACGCCTCTTCGGTTTCTCCGAAGTAGGCGCAGGCATGTTAGGAGTACTGCGGTGTGGCGCCGGATATAGATTTTAAAACCATAAGAACAAGAAAGATATGAAGATAAAGATATTACTCGCAGCACTCAGCTGCCTGCTTTTAACTGGATGCTGGACATCTGAAGATGACTATCGTGCCACTTCTTCTGGCCGTATAGTATTGAGATATACTGAACAAACGCTCACCTGTTTCACCGATTTACTACGTTTTACCCGCCAATTCAAGGAATATATCCGACAAGATACACCCGAAAAGCGTGATTCGGTGAAAGAATTGTACTTTAAATATGCTAAACTTGAAGAGGGAACCGATCCGGTGCATCATCGAAAGATGTACAATTTGATGTCGATGAACCGCGACAGTAGACCTTTATACACAGTAACTTTCTACGATTTCGATAGCAGTACGTGGACTGTCCAAGCATCATCGGGTGCCAACGGAGATACCATTTTTTATGACATGAAGATAAAAAATGTAGACTCGAATACATGGACCGTCAGCGAAAGCAAGTGTGCTCCGAAGGCGTCTTACTACCTTTCGGACGGGCAAAATAGTACCAACAAGAGAAACTGCAACGAGCTCTATCAATATGCTTTCAACTGTACGAACGAGACATGGACCGTAAATTGGACGGCCAAATATTTGTATTCAATGGATTTTACCATTATTGGAAAAGGAACAATGGAGAGCTATAAGACACCCAAATTAAAAATACAATACAACATTACCGAACCCATACGGGTATTGTCTGTAGGAAATTTCGGGTCTTGGGTAGAAGATAATAAGAACTACAAACAAGACAACAGGTTCACGAAATGGCAGGAAGGTACGTTTACTTTGCGAGTTATCGACGATATAGACCATGTGACGGACGACTACAATTTTCGTATACGCCCCGAAAACGTGGTGGACATCTGGTTTAAGGGGTATCAAGATACATATCGCAGGTAGTACCTACGGTTGTTCATAATTCACAATTCATAATTCATAATTGAGCTTCTATGCATGTATGGAATATTATTATGAATTATAAATTGTGTATTATAAATTGCTTTACATGGCCAATCGATCAGACGAAGCTACCTTGTAAATAAAGAAGCCCACAATGCCAAACACAACACCATAGACAAGAAACGGCGTAAGCAGGTTGGGACGCGCCGACAATACCATACCAGCAACATCGCCATAGAGACTTATAATCCGATTAAAAAGCCAATCTAAAGCACCCGATACAAAGATAAAAACGATGCAGGCAATCGTGCAAAGTGCTGTCCATATACGTCCTATCCGATTTACACATACCGGCAAATTACGTATAACGTGCCGGCTAAATCCGTTGTCGGCTATGTTCTGTCGGTGTGTATCGAAGAACTGTTGTAAGAGTTTATCATCATTTTCCATCATATCCGTTTTGTTTTAAGTAGGTAGAGAGTTTCTGTTTGGCCCGAAAGAGGTGCGATTTCACCGTTCCTTGTGCCATTCCGGTAATCTCGGTAATGTGGTCTATCGGTTGTCCTTCCATCAGTTGCAAAGTAATACAAGTACGTTCGGCATCGGTAAGTATGGCGAGCGCCACGTGAATATCCATTTTCAAGTTGGTATCAGTGCCGGCGGTATTGTGCTTGACCACGGTGGGCGTATCGATATCTTCGGTAATCTTACAGCTACGAATATAGTCGTAAAACACGTTATAGGCTATGCGATAGAGCCATGTAGAGAAGCTCGACAGCCCCCGAAATCTACCTACATTAGTATAAGCCTTTATGAACGTGTCTTGTGCAAGGTCGTCGCTCAACTGCTCGTTGCCCGCTGTTTGGTTCATAAAGAACCTGCGTATAGGCGACTGATACTTCACAACAAGCTTGCCGAAGGCCTTCTTGTCGTGAAATACAGCCGCCTGAGTAACGAGAGAGATATCGTCTAAACCTTTCACTCTTTAAAATTCTTGTTCGTTGCCGTTGCTGTTTTTACCGGAATTTCGTGAGATTACCCACTGTCCGACACCCATGAAAGCTACTAAGGCACCTACTCCGACAAGCATTTTGGCACCAAGAAAATAGAACAGAGCCATCAGTCCCAACCCCAAGAATATATTTTTAATACCTTTTTCGCGATTGTATCCCGGCGATCGATGTGCTGTTTGAGTCATTTCATCAGGTATTGGCAAACCTGTCTCCATTGCTTTTTGAGCCAGCATCACCTTATCATTATGGCGTTTGATAAGATACCTGATCAAATAAATAATCACGATAAACGGCGCCAAAGCAATGATCACCAAAAAGATGGCAATACCTATAACAAAGATAATTTCAGCAGTTCCTCTTCCCGAAGTGTGCGCAAAATAGTCGAAGGGATTATTATAATCGGCGGGATTATACGAACCCGATACCGACGAATCTACGGTGCAAACGGTATCTTTACTGCCCGTATCGGCAGCAGAAGTGGTATCCGAATAGGCTTCGATGCTCTTTTGGGATTGTTTATTCTTGGCATTCGTCGCCGTTACCTGCTGGTGGTGCCGATGCTTAGGAACAGCTTCAATGGTTGTGGTAGCACATGTCAGCACCAAAATCAATGTAATGAGATACTTTTTCATATTCGTTTTATTTTTAATTTTTCTATGAGTTTGACGCAACAGAGGATGGATAAGTTGCAAAGAAACATTTTTTTTTCTAATTTTGCAAGATAAATATAGCGCAATCGGATGAAACTTCCAAAAGAATTTGAGACCTATACTGAAAAACTTATGGGTAGCGAACTGTACGCACAATTGTGTCAGGCACTGATGGAAGAGCCGCATACTTTCGTGCGTACAAATCCGTTCAAAGAGGCTTCTTTCGCCATTTGTGGCAGCAAGGGCACTGTGGAATGGTACGAACATGGGCACTGGTTCGCCAACAAACCTAACTTTACGTTCGATCCGTTGTTACATGCAGGGGTGTACTATGTACAGGAAAAGTCATCTATGTTTCTCGCCCAAGTGCTCCGACAACATATTACAGAACCGGCAACCATGCTCGATATGTGTGCCGCACCGGGGGGAAAATCCACCTTGGCACGCGTAGTATTGCCGGCAGACAGCCTACTTGTGTGCAACGACCCCATCAGGCAACGGGCGCAGGTACTATCTGAAAACGTACAAAAATGCGGTCTGCCGGGGATAATCGTTACAAATAACTACCCCGAAGACTATTGCAAAGCCGGTTTAATGTTCGATGTAATCCTCTGCGATGTGCCCTGTTCAGGCGAAGGAATGTTCCGTAAGGATGCCAACGCTATAAAAGAATGGAGCGTAGGCAACGTAGATAAGTGCAGTAGATTGCAACGCGAGATCGTTAAAAGTGCTTGGCAATGTTTGCATCCGGGTGGTCTACTTATCTATTCCACATGCACTTTCAACGCTAAAGAGAATGAAGAAAACGTGCAATGGATATGCAATGAGCTGAAAGGCGAACCGGTCGATGTACACATCTGCACGAAATGGAATATCTACGGATCGCTTCTACCAGGATTCAATGCACCAGTTTACCGTTTTATACCGAGATACGTTGGCAATGAGGATAGCATTCAGGGCGAAGGTTTGTTTATGGCTGTGCTGCGGAAGCCCGGGGGTAAGACCGACAGAAAGTCATCGGTACCCTTTAAACAGTATAAACAAGGTCGTTTGTCGGTAAAACTCGATACGACATGGATCCAGAATAGCGACGATTTCAATATCATACAAGAGGGCTACAGTCTCATCGCCATTCCGAAAGACATGCAGTCTTTGTACGACGCGGTTACTGATAAGCTACGCGTTCTCCATGCCGGAATACGCTTAGGCGAGGTAAAAGGCAAAGATATCATACCCGACCAGTCACTCGCTTTATCGCTTCTACTCAATAAAGAGGCGTTCCCTATCGCAGAGCTCCCTTACGAACAAGCGATACGTTTCTTGCGTAAAGAAGCCGTAACACTGCCAACCGGTACGCCGAAAGGTTTCGTATTGATGACTTACATGGGTATGCCGTTAGGCTTCGAGAAGCATCTTGGCAGCCGCTCTAATAATCTTTATCCCCAAGAATGGCGCATTAAAAGTACATATATGCCTGATATAGCACCACAACTTTATAAACTTATCAACGACAAATAAATATGAGACAATATCTTGACCTACTTGACCGCATCCTTAAAGAGGGTGTAAAGAAAGGCGACCGCACAGGAACAGGTACGCTAAGCATATTCGGTAACCAGATGAGATTTAACCTCGAAGAAGGTTTCCCATTGCTTACAACAAAGAAACTTCATCTGAAATCCATCATTTATGAGTTGCTTTGGTTCCTTAAGGGCGATACTAATGTGCGGTTTCTGCAGGAACATGGCGTAAGAATATGGAACGAATGGGCCGACGAGAACGGCGACCTAGGCCCTGTGTACGGTCATCAATGGCGCTCATGGCCTGATTATAAGGGCGGTACAATAGACCAAATCCAGAACGTACTCGACCAGATAAGGCAACATCCCGATAGTCGTCGGATGATTGTAAGTGCATGGAACCCGGCTGAAGTAGACGATATGGCGTTGCCACCTTGCCACTGTCTGTTCCAATTCTATGTGGCTAACGACCGTCTTTCATTGCAATTATACCAACGAAGTGCTGATACATTCCTAGGAGTTCCATTCAATATCGCTTCTTATGCGTTGCTATTAATGATGATGGCGCAGGTTACAGGACTGAAAGCTGGCGACTTCATCCACACTACAGGTGACACCCATCTATATTTGAACCATTTGGAGCAGGCGAAACTACAACTGTCTCGTACTCCCAGAACATTGCCCAAGATGCTTTTAAATCCCGATGTAAAAGACTTATTTGCTTTCCATTTCGAAGATTTTGAACTCAAGGATTACGATCCGCTACCGCATATAAGCGCAGAAGTGTCGGTATAAACGAGGGGTGGAGAGCCTTTCGAGTTGCCATATCTTATTCTCATTTCCTTATTATTAGCAAACAATATGCAAATTAACATCATTGCCGCCGTGGCCAAAAACCGTGCCATAGGCTATCGAAACCAACTGATTTATTGGCTTCCGAACGATATAAAACGCTTCAAGATGCTTACTACAGGACACACAATCATTATGGGTAGACACACTTTCGAGTCGCTTCCGAAAGGCGCTTTGCCCAATAGAAGAAACATAGTGCTAAGCAGAACTCAAAACACATTTGTCGGATGTGACTGCTATAAGTCGCTCGACGAGGCCTTGAAGCACTGTTCGCAGGAAGAAAACATATATATAATAGGTGGTGCAAGCCTCTACGAGCAAGCTTTGAACATAGCAGACAGGCTGTTATTAACCGAAGTTAATGACGTTCCGGAGCATGCCGATGCCTTTTTTCCACCCTATGGAGGATGGAAAATTGTACAAAAAGAAGAACATGGAAAGGATGAAAAACACGCGTATGAGTACGCTTTTACAGACTATACCAAATAAAAGATACTGGATAAATTTATCCAGTATCTTTATTTATTCATCTGTCTCTTCGTTTTGTTCATCCACAGGAACATCACCTATCGGCACCTGACGGTCAATAGCAGCATTAAATGAAACGATAGTCTCACTACGCGAAAGTCCCAAAGGTTGCAATTTATCATGGATAACATTCATCAAATGATGATTATTAAATGCATACAATTTAATGAACATATCGAATCCGCCAGTAGTATAATGACATTCCACCACTTCTGGAATATGTTTCAATTGCTCTACTACCCAGTCGAATTTAGTAGGGTCCTTAAGGTATAAGCCAATATAAGCACACGTTTCATAACCAATCTTCTCGGGATCAACGATAAATCGTGAACCTTTTATAATACCTAAATTCGTAAGTTTCTGAACACGTTGATGGATAGCAGCACCGCTAACATTACATACTCGCGCCACTTCAAGGAATGGAATGCGTGCATCTTCTGCTACTAATTTAAGAATTTTTTTATCCAATAAATCTAAAACATGCTGTGCCATACAGTATAATAATTTTTCTGCAAAGTTAGAATAAAATAATCATATTCACAATAAAATCACCTTAAAAAGTAATGATTTGGCATAAATCTTATTATTTATTAATAGCAGAATAACTTATTTTCAGTGTATTTGCACGCCGAAGAGCTTGCTTTACATCGGTAATTACACCCATTTTAGTATCCTTATCGGCCTTGATCGAAACTATCATTTGCTGCTTGTCCTCGGGTGACATACGGTTTCTTTCGGTTTCGATATAATCGACAAGCTCGTCTGTAGTAACAAACTTATCATTTAATTGTATACGTGTACCATTTCCGGCAACTGCTTGCAACCGACTTTCAGGACGACCTATGTACACATATGATACAGCTGTTTTCTTAGTAAGTCGCGTAAGTTCCGTGGCATGAGGCACACGATACTGTACTTTGACTACGACTTTACGCATGTGAGTTACAATCATAAAAAAGAACAGAACCGTAAAAATCAAGTCGGGTAATGAGGCTGTATTGAGTCCGGGCACCTCGTACCGGTGTCGTTCAAATATGCTCATGGCCTACCCTCCCCTACTTTCCGGTCATAATTTTCCATAATCCGCATAGGACACACATCACGTATAGCCTCTCTCTGTTGCGAAGTACAAGCCTCGAGTGGCCTACCGAATTGTCTTAAAGCTAATTTGTTGCGCACATTACGATAGGCTGCAACAAGACCATTTTGCACATCTATGTACGCTTGATAACTTGCCGAAGGATCAGCATCAAGCGAAATGAGATGCTTATCTCCAAGACGTGACACGAACAACTCTACCTTCTGTTGCAATTCCAATGCCTTTACAAGGTGATCATCTACACGAATTTCGTCGGCAGACGTTATCTTTATCGTCATCAGCGCTTGCTTATCTATCTCTGTTACCTGTTGTTCGGTCTCCTTATGTGCAGGGGGTAATTGCCGTAGAAGTCCTTTATCCACATCCATAGATGTGGTTACGAGGAAAAAGATAAGCAGCATGAACGAGATATCTGCCGTAGATGTGGTGTTGAGTCCAGGCACCCGATGCCGACGTTTCTTGATTATCATTTGCTTTCTTTCTTACGATAGTACTTTGTGGAACCGTAAATAACGGCGACAACCACTATAAACAGCAGCACTAAAGAGGTATTTATGAACAGGTCGGTAGCCTTCAACCAAAGACGATCGGTAAACATTCTCCCGTTGATTATTACGGGTTCCGACGATCCTAGCACTCCGAAAAGTGCCAACAATACAAGAGTACCGCCGAAAACGGCGACGGATATCTTGGTCGCGGGTATGCCGTTGACTATACGTTCCTCGTCTCTGCGCTTTCTGCTTTCACCTACAAGCGCACATACACCTACGACCAATGCCACGAAGAGCATAAAATAAATTAGCCCCAACACTACATTCGTGAAAAGCGGGGCGTTGAAATCGGGATTATCCATAAACGGTCTGTCAAAACCGACTGAATAGAATAAGCCGAATACAAGTACGGTTACAGCTGTCAACACATACAATATGCGTTGCGAAATCTGTTCTGCAGAAAGTTTCTTCCAACCGTTTATATTCATTGTTTCAGCTTATATCTCATGATAGAATCGAGGAGTGTGATGGCCGATTCTTCCATCTGACCGGTGATGTGGTCTATTTTCGAAAGGATATAATTATAGAATATCTGCAATATCAATGCCACGATAATACCGAAGATAGTTGTAATAAGCGCCACCTTCATACCGGCTGCTACGACCGTAGCATTGAGATCGCCAGCTATCTGCACCTGATCGAACGCCATAACCATACCGATTACCGTTCCTAAAAAACCAAGCGACGGCGCCATGGCTATAAACAATGTAATCCACGAGCATCCTTTTTCGAGGTTAGACGCCTGCACCGTGCCATACGAAGCCACGGAACGTTCAATGTTGTCGATACTTTCATCTATCCTCAAAAGCCCTTGATAGCAGATAGAGGCTACAGGTCCGCGGGTATCTCGGCATAAATTCTTGGCACCTTCGATATCTCCATCGGCTATCTTTGCATCGACATCGGCTATTAACTTTTTGGCATTAATCTCCGAGAGACTGAGATAAATAATTCTCTCTATACAGAACGCCAAGCCTATCACCAATGCCAATGCCACGAGCGACATAAATCCGGCATTGCCTTCGATAAACTTTGTCTTCAGAGAATGGTATATACTTCCCTCTTCTACGGGCATTACAATGGTGTCAGAAGCTGCTGCGAGCGAACTGTTCAACCGTTCTTCCATACTTATGGATTCGGTTTGGGCGGCCGAAGTATTTGGCCTTACGGACTTATCCGCATTCGATGCAGCCTGTAAGAACACGAATGAGCCGAAAAGCATACCGCAGATTATCACTAATTTTGCTATCAATCGCTTCATTTTTCAAATTGTTCTCTTATTGGAAACGAGATGCTTATCATTGTCATGCAGACTATGTAGCACCGTGAATTTTATCAGATGCCAAAGGTACAACTTTTATGTGTCTATACCAAACATTTAACATTCTATAAAAAAGAATTTAGCCTAACGATACCCGCAACACTATTCAAACGTTTTTTTCATTCTCCTCAAAACAAGATTATGAAAGCATTGATGAGGTAAATTCACACGAACATTCACACATTCTATATTCTTTATTTTTCTTATCTTTCTTCTTCATTACTTTTACATAGATACTCTATATCCGACATACACATTGCCTATGCCTGACAGAGATATGGTCTGTTGGCAATAGTTTTACTGTCTATATTCTCTACTACTAACACACTCATAATTAAAGCGCCCCACCTGAATATCAGATGAGACACTTACCACATACGAAAATCAAAAGTATTACAGAATTATTTCATGCAAACAGGCTGCGTATCAGAAAGCATAAGCGAAGCCTACCGAGAAATATTCCTTAAATTCCCAGTATCCATGATGCCCGTCACGGCTGCGACTGTCATCAAAACGTGGATATACATAGAGGTTACTCGATATGTATTTGTTGAATTGAAAAGTGATGGTATTTTCTAATTCTACCTCCATACGCTGATAAGACGAAAATCCATAAAGCCGTGAATGCAGGTTTATCATTGACGAGAGCTTGCAATTTAAGTCGATATTAATCTCGGAACCATAGTCAGTTTTATGGCGATGACCTTCATCTATACCATAACGTGTAGCCAAAGTGGGACGATCGACATATTTATAATTAATGGCCAACGGCGCCAAATGGATACTTCCGGTAAGACGATGCCTGAAGAAATCCATATTATAGTCCATACCGACGGACAGATTAAGGTTCAATGGAGACATGAAATCAGAAAAAACTTTGGTGTCGTTATTATTGTATCCGCGCATAAACTGGGTGAAAGCAATGAACTGAATGGTATAATACCACCGTTTGGTGGCCTGAAGGCCGAATTTACCTGTATATCTTATCTGATCGTTGTTAGTCTTCAACGGGTGCAAAGTATCACTCTTAGCTGTTTGAAAGCCAAGTTTCATTTCCAACTTATTGTCCCATTTCACTTTTTGTTTGTTATTATAATTGGCCTGAAACGTTATTGAACCCAGCATTGAAAAAGTACTTTCTCCTCCTTTATACCAGTTCCCAGAGATGTAATTTTGCAGAAATTGGAGATAATAATCGCCGCTGAAATTCCAGAAATTAGGTTTTTTAATCATTAATTGAACGGGATCCACTACCGCTTCATCGGGAGTCGGCGCAACTTTATCTACGATATTGGGACGGGTGACTATAGGTTTAGACGCAGAAGGTAACATGGGACCGATATTATCAAGTATGCTCTGTGAACTCAAAACGAGATCGGGGCGATGAAAATAAATATACAATAAGGCATCATCTATCTGGGTATCAATGTCTGATACGGTATATCCATCGGCATTATATCCAAACTTTCGGAAAGTAATATCATGGTAAAAAGTCGTTGGAATGAACAGTCTGGCAAACCTGCCGTCGACATCTCTTTCCACTCCTGACTGCATATTACTACCCATAATTGAATCTATATGAAGCTTGGAACGGTTGAGCGAATCTAAATAATGTCGCACAAAAACCGACAGAGAATCGCCACGATTACTCACATACCTACCTCGATACTGCGCCTGACAGACAAGTACGACGGACAAGCATAATATTAATACTGAATATCTATATTTCATATTCATGTTTTTTATGGATGCAAAGGTAATAATAAAAATTAGAAGTTACTTGTATAGTTCGCTTTTTTATGCTAACTTTGCACATTAATATTATTTTATTTGTATGTAAAAACAATTTTACTGTGGCTGAAACAAAGTATATCTTCGTCACGGGAGGCGTTGTTTCCTCGCTTGGAAAGGGCATTATTTCCTCCTCTATCGGTAAGCTCTTGCAGGCAAGAGGGTACAACATCACCATTCAAAAGTTCGATCCTTATATAAACATCGATCCCGGAACGCTCAACCCCTACGAACATGGCGAGTGCTATGTTACGGTGGACGGTATGGAAACCGATCTCGATCTGGGACATTACGAACGGTTTACCGGTATTCAGACTACTAAAGCCAATTCTCTCACCACCGGCAGAATATATAAATCGGTGATCGATAAAGAGCGCCGAGGTGACTATTTGGGCAAGACCATTCAGGTTATACCGCATATCACTGACGAAATTAAGCGTAACGTAAAGTTGTTAGGTAAGAAATATCATTACGATTTTGTGATTACCGAAATCGGTGGAACTGTGGGTGATATTGAATCGACTCCGTTTCTTGAGGCCATCAGACAGCTGAAATGGGAACTCGGAAAGAACGCCTTGTGCGTACATCTCACCTATGTGCCCTATTTGAAAGCTGCCCAAGAACTCAAAACAAAACCTACACAGCATAGCGTAAAGGAACTTCAAAGTATCGGAATACAACCCGATATTCTCGTTCTGCGCACGGAGAAACATCTCAATGAAGCCATTCTTAAAAAGGTAGCAGGCTTTTGCAACGTCGATTTCGACTGCGTAATCCAAAGCGAAGATCTGCCAAGTATCTACGAAGTTCCCGTGAGTATGCAAGCTCAAGGGCTCGACGCAGCCATTTTAAAGAAGATGGGAATGGAGATAGGTGAAAAGCCTTCGTTAGGACCTTGGCGCAAATTCCTCGAACGCCGCAACAAAGCTAAAGAAGAAGTTAGTATCGGACTCGTAGGAAAATACGACCTGCAGGATGCCTACAAGAGCATTCGTGAAAGTCTTTCCCAAGCCGGTACTTATAACGATTATAAGACAAAACTCATCTTCATTAACTCTGAAAAGTTGACAGAAGAGAATGTAGCGGAACGATTGGCAGGACTCGACGGCATTGTAATATGCCCGGGCTTCGGACAAAGAGGCATCGAAGGAAAAATCGTTGCAGCGCATTACACCCGTACACATGACATCCCGACTTTCGGGATATGCCTCGGAATGCAAATGATGGTAATAGAATTTGCAAGGAACGTATTGGGATATGCCGATGCCAATAGTCGTGAAATGGACGAAAAGACGGAGCATAATGTAATTGATATTATGGAAGAACAAAAAAATATCACAAATATGGGCGGAACGATGCGCCTCGGCGCCTACGAATGTGTATTGAAACAAGGCTCACACGTGTTCGATATATATAGACAGGAACATATACAAGAACGCCATCGACACCGCTACGAATTCAACAATTCATATCAAAAAGAATTCGAAAAAGAAGGCATGATGTGCGTCGGACGTAATCCCGAAAGCGATTTGGTAGAGATTGTAGAGATACCAAGTCTTAAATGGTATATCGGTACACAGTTCCATCCGGAATATCAGAGCACAGTTCTGAAACCCCATCCGCTGTTCATCGATTTTATTAAAACCGCAATAGAGAATAAGAAAGTAACTCATGGATAAGAATACTATTATCGGTTTCGTACTGATAGCTATCGTACTTTTCGGTTACACATGGTGGTCACAACCTTCTGCCGAAGAGCGTGCCGCTGCGATACGAAAAGATTCTATCGCTGCCGTAGAAAAGGAAAAGGCAGAGATTTTGAAAAAACAAAAGACCTTGCAAATGCAGGTCGAAGCTAAAATAAAGGTACAGGAAGACACTTCGGCTCTGTTTCATGCTGCTCTTCAAGGACAGTCCGAGAAAATTATTTTAAAAAATAATAAGCTTGTACTGACACTTAATTCGAAAGGAGCTACCGTAGAAAAGGCGGTTATCCGTGGTTTTAAAGACCACAATGGCAATGCCGACGTAACGCTGTTCGATGCTGCCGACCAATATATGAACTATATCCTCACAACCAAAGAGGCTAATATATCTACGGCAGATTTATTTTTTGTACCGTCAGACGTTACCGATAGCACAGTCACGTTAACTGCACAAGCTGGCAATGGCAAAAATATAACGCTCACATATCGTTTAGGGAAAGATTATTTGCTAAACATGAAGATGAGTGTAAACGGTATGGCGGGGCTTTTTGCACCTAACACCAACACGATGGATGTGGACTGGAAAGATAAGTGTAGACAGCAAGAAAAGGGATTTACCTTTGAAAATCGCTATGCTACACTAACCTATCACAACGTGGAAGGGGGTACTGATTATCTAAATGAGACGAAGGAAAACATTGATGAGACGGTCGAAGATAAAATTGATTGGGTAGCTTTCAAGAACCAATTCTTCTCGGCTGTTATGATTGCCAAGAATAACTTCTCGGCAAATTCTATGATGACAAGTATACCACAAGAGAAAGGTAGCGGTTATCTAAAGCAGTACGAAGCCAAGATGAAGACATTTCTCGATCCTTCAGGCAAGACACCTTCCGAGTTCGAATTCTACTACGGCCCGAACGATTTCCGCCTTCTTCAGCGCGTAGAGACTGAGAGTACTTTCGGAAAAGACCTGCAGTTGCAGCGTCTTGTGTACCTTGGATGGCCGTTGTTCCGCATCATCAATCGGTGGTTTACCATTTATGTATTCGACTGGTTATCAAAAGTGTTCCCCATGGGTGTCGTACTTATCATGATCACATTGCTACTCAAGCTCATTACATATCCTATGGTGAAGAAGAGTTATATGAGTTCAGCGAAGATGCGTGTACTGAAACCAAAGCTCGATGCAGCCACTGCACAGTTCAACAAACCCGAAGATCAGATGCAAAAGCAGCAGGCTATGATGAGCGAATATGCCAAATACGGCGTGAGTCCATTATCGGGATGTCTGCCGATGCTGATACAAATGCCTATTTGGATTGCCATGTTCAACTTCGTACCGAACGCTATACAATTGCGAGGTCAAAGTTTTCTGTGGATAAAAGACCTGAGCACCTACGATCCCATTTGGGAATGGAATCACAATATATGGCTTATCGGCGACCATCTCTCGCTGACTTGTATCCTTTTCTGTGTGGCCAACTTGCTCTACAGCTGGATGACAATGCGTCAACAGCGTGACCAGATGGTAGGTACACAGGCCGAACAAATGAAAATGATGCAATGGATGATGTACCTAATGCCGGTATTCTTCTTCTTCATGTTCAACGACTATTCTTCCGGTCTTAACTTCTATTACTTCATATCTCTGTTCTTCAGCGCAGCTATCATGTGGGCATTGCGCAAGACAACCAATGACGAAAAACTGCTGGCCACACTAGAAGCACGCTATAAAGAGAATAAAGATAATCCACAAAAGATGAGCGGACTTGCAGCACGTCTGCAGGCTATGCAGCAACAACAGCAGGAAATGCAGCGCAAACGCGAAGAGTTGAACCGCAAACGTAAATGATTTTAACTCATAATATATGTACAGAACATTTATTATGGCAACAGCTGTCATCATGATGAGCAGTAACCTTGCTAAAGGACAAGGCACAACTGTGAACATTCAGAAGAACAATATCACGCTACAGAGTGACCTCATGACACCGGAAGCCCTATGGGCCATGGGAAGAATAAGTGGTGTTTCGGCCTCACCAGACGGTAAAAAAATCGTTTATCAAGTAGGCTATTATAATGTAAAAGAGAATAAAGGACACCAAATACTTTATGTATCTGATGCCGACGGAAAGAACAAAAAAAAGCTTACAACATCGGCTAAGAACGAGACAGATGCCGCATGGATCGGTAACGGAAGTAAGATCGCTTTCCTGCGCGACGGGCAGTTGTGGAGCATGAATGCCGACGGCAGCGACCGTAAACAGCTTACCAACAGCAAAACAGATATTGAAGGATTTAAGTTCTCACCCAATGGAAAGCATGTAATCTTGATAAAATCTATCCCTTATCACGGCACCATCAAGGCCAATCCCGATGATCTTCCGTTGGCAACCGGCAGACTTGTCACTGATATGAACTACCGCCATTGGGATCATTATGTGGAAACAATTGCTCATCCTTTCGTTGCAGAGGTGACAGAGAGCGGTATCGGCAACGGCAAAGATATCCTCAAAGGTGAACCGTACGAATGTCCGATGGCACCATTCGGGGGTATCGAGCAACTTTGCTGGAGCCCCGACTCAAAATACATCGCCTACACATGCCGTAAAAAGGAAGGTGTCGGATATGCTATTTCTACCGACGCCGACATCTACCTATATAATATAGACACGCAAGAAACTCGAAATCTCTGTAAACCAGCAGGCTATAAAGAACCCAATATAGATGCAACAAAGTCGATGAAAGACCAAGTAGTGAACCGGCAGAATGGAGATTTCAGTGTCGGATACGACATCAATCCGTCTTTCTCACCCGACGGAAAATACATAGCATGGCAAAGTATGGCGCGCGACGGCTATGAGAGCGATCGCAACCGTTTGTGCATATTCTCGTTGGCCGAGGCTTCTAAGAAATATATTACTGAGACATTCGACAGCAATGTGGACGCTTACACATGGTCAAACGACTCCCAAACGCTGTACTTCACGGGATGTTGGCACGCTACAGTAAATATCTATCAAACCAATCTCGCCGGCGAAGTGAAACAGATAACCGAAGGATGGAATGATTACGGTTCAATTCAAATGCTCGGCAACACCGGTAAACTGCTCGCTACACGCCACTCAATGTCCCATCCTGACGATCTTTTCGTTGTTACACCATCGAAGAAAGAAAAGAAAGCAGCCATCGTACAGATCACAGACGAGAATAAACACATCTTCGACCAGCTGGAAATGGGTAAGATACAGGAACGTTGGGTGAAGACAACCGATGGTAAAAATATGCAAGTATGGATTATTTTACCGCCACATTTCGACGTTTCGAAGAAATATCCTACCCTACTTTATTGCGAAGGCGGGCCACAGAGCCCCATTAGTCAGTTCTGGAGCTACCGCTGGAACTTCCAAATCATGGCTGCACACGGCTATGTCGTCATAGCTCCGAACCGTCGGGGACTGCCCGGTTACGGCTCTGCATGGAACGAAGAGATATCGGGTGATTGGACCGGACAGTGCATGCACGACTATCTTTCGGCCATCGACGACGCTACAACCAACCTCCCGTTCGTAGATAAAGACCGGCTCGGTGCCGTCGGAGCATCTTTCGGAGGGTTCAATGTGTACTATCTTGCCGGAAATCATGATAAACGTTTCAAGTGTTTCATCGCCCACGACGGTGCTTTCAACCTCGAATCGATGTACACAGACACCGAGGAAGTGTGGTTCTCCAATTGGGAATACGACGATGCTTACTGGAACAAAGATCAGACAGCCAATGCCGAAAGAACCTATAAGAACAGTCCCCATCGCTTTGTAGACAAGTGGGATACGCCGATACTCTGCATTCATGGCGAGAAAGATTACCGCATCAATGCCAATCAGGGCATGGGAGCATTTAATGCAGCCCGCCTGCGTGGTATTCCTGCAGAGCTGCTCATCTTTCCCGATGAAAACCATTGGGTGCTGAAACCGCAGAACGGTATCCTTTGGCAACGTACCTTTTTCAATTGGCTTGACCGCTGGTTGAAGCAATAAAAGCAATCAAGAAAACATCATAATTATGTCAGATCAAATTCAACAAAAGTTGAGTGACAGCCGCAGCATGCGCTGGACTGCACTCATATTACTTGCAGGCGCCATGTTTTTTGCTTACATCTTCGTAGACATTCTGTCGCCTCTTCAAGGATTATTGCAGACACAACGCGGCTGGGACCCCGTGGCCTACGGGCATTATGCAGGCTCCGAACCTTTCCTCAATGTATTTGTTTTCTTCCTTATCTTCGCCGGCATCATCCTCGACAAGATGGGAGTACGCTTCACAGCCATACTGTCGGGCATCGTTATGGTTATAGGAGCAGGGCTCAATTGGTTTGCCGTAACCGATGTATTCGAGGCAAGTTCTTTCAAAACTTTTATGGACAGCATACTCAATCTGCCCGATACATGGTGGAACATTACACCGTGGTACGACGGTATGCCTGCTTCTGCCAAGCTCGCGGCCATAGGTTTCATGATCTTCGGTTGCGGTACCGAGATGGCTGGAATTACCGTTTCGCGTGGCATAGTGAAGTGGTTTACAGGTCATGAGCTTGCACTTGCCATGGGTGTAGAGATGGCCATTGCCCGTCTCGGCGTAGCCGTAGTTGTGGTGGGTTCACCTCTTTTGGCCTCCATCCATCCCGTCAGCGTGTCTCGTCCGGTGGCAGCAGGCCTTTTATTGGTATGTATTGCCTTGATCAGTTTCATTGCTTACGGTTTCATGGACAAGAAACTCGATGCCCAAGGCGCTACCGAAGAAAAAGACGACCCTTTCAAGGTAAGCGACATAGGCAAGATACTTTCATCAAAGATGTTTTGGGTTGTAGCCCTTTTGTGCGTACTTTATTACTCGGCAATCTTCCCATTTCAGAAGTATGCCATTAATATGTTGCAGTGCAATCTCGACTTTACAGACAAACAGGCCGGCTACGTGTTTTTCGTATTTCCGCTGGGTGCAGCAGCCATTACCCCCCTCTTGGGTAATTATCTCGACCGCAAAGGCAAGGGAGCCTCTATGCTTATCCTCGGTGCAATCCTCATGATTGCGTGCCATTTGGTATTTGCATTTATCGTACCTGCTACACAATCGGTGGTTATCACGCTTGCCGCCATCGTTATTCTCGGCATTTCGTTCTCGCTGGTTCCTGCAGCTTTGTGGCCATCAGTGCCTAAACTCATCGATCAGAAACTGCTCGGAAGCGCTTATGCACTGATATTCTGGATTCAAAACATCGGTCTCTATGCCTTCCCGATGATTATCGGAAGCGTACTTAAAGCCACAAATCCCAATATTACCAACCCGTTGGAGTACAACTATACGGCCCCGATGGTGGTATTTGCAAGTCTCGGTGTGTTCGCTCTGCTGCTTGGGTTCTATCTGAAAGCCATTGATAAAAAAGGTGGATACGGGCTTGAAGAGCCGAACATCAAGAATTGATATGGCAAAGCGAATATAAATATATACGTACTGAAAATAAGATAAAACCCCATTGCACAGAGCGTATTATATAGCTTGTGCAATGGGGATTCTGCATTCATATCCTTTGATGTAGGCGCTACATATACCAAATAAGGCAGATAGGTGTGTCATATAAGAGCAATAAACAAGATGTCTGTCGCTCATAGATACACTGTTTATGAAAGATAGATGCACATATTATATCTTTTATATGAAGATAACAGATAACACAGGTACTGCCTACAGCCGTGCCGTTTTACGTATGCAGAGCCGATACTTTCCATTATAACAGACGTTCATAATACGGTATGAATCATGTATTTGCGATGATACAGCCAAGGCTGCATGCCCCATTGTTTGCCTTAGATTAAGTTCTACACACGGATGAAGTAGGAAACGCCCGTTATGCTCGTCGGTTACAATCATCATATCCACCCCGAACGGCCCTGCATAAACACCTTTAAAGTATGGGCCAAGTATTTGCATGATATGCTTCACATTGTAATCTAAAAGTGCCAAATCAATATATCGCCCTATCATCGTACGCTTGTCGGCCTCGGATGCAAGCACATTACCCGTATAAGAACCGTTTACCGTCTTGAATACAGACAATCCTTCAAACCGTATCTTACCATCAGCACCGGCTGTGAACTCTGCCCCCAAATCTTTCACCTTACGGTAAAGCGGTTCCAACATGACACCTCCTTGACGTCGAATAACATTTCTTATCCAGCCCTGTAAGTATGTACGATAGCTCTCTTCCGGGTGTTTTTCATCATGAAGTACATACCTTATGCCTCTTCCGCTGCTGCTCCAAGGCGCCTTGAGGACACATTCGTCGCCACGGGTAGCCTGCCATACTTCATCTACATCCCGTAAATACCGGCTCTGCCCTATCAGTCTGTCATCGCCATCAATCAATTGCGGCAATAGCTTTTCTGCGGCAAAGCGCCGATTACTCAGCATTCTGATGTGAGAAATTACAACCTCATCGGGCATAAAACAAGCCAAATCGGGATTGCAAGCCGTAAGTCTGCGACACAAAGCCATATCCCATCCCCATGGTAATATCGCCGTATTACCATCATCGACCGACAGGGTCGCCAGTCGATTAGGTGTGACAAAACGTACTCGATGCATCAAATTCCCCATATGCCTCGAAGCTATTTCTGCCGTTTCCACATCATCTACCAGCACATAATCGCCATCTTCTGCCCATAGAGCCGGCAGGAAACCAAGATCGGCACGCAATCTGCAAGCAGCATGTGGCGCTGTAAAACGATCAGAACCTGCACCTAATGCTATATCATGCTCAGGGTTAAATATATGTATCTTCACAATCTTTCTCTATTTTCATATATTCAATAGCAAAAATGGCGCAAATCGAATACAATACAGCTTACTTCTGTTTGTCTAAATGTCGCCTACCTTATGCAACGATGATGCAAACAAATGCGATGAAAGTTTACTTTCAAATGCCGAATACATCCTAATTTATGCAAAGGTAGCGCAAATCATATAGAATACAAAATGTGATTAATCTTTTAATTCATACCGTATCCTACAAAAACAACTCCGCATACCAAAACAAGAGATACGAAATAGGATCAATATCCAGTATAAAAATATTTAAAAAACATATGAGATTTTGCAATCTACAGTTTGCAATTCGAGAAATATTCATTATCTTTGCAAGTGATAGACTGCACCCGCATGGCAAAACAAAAAACGATTATGCGACATGACACAGTCCTTCAAGCTGAAGTATCAAAAACAAACGGATATCAAACATGGAGGCTTTCTTTCGTACACACAAGTATCTCGTCGAGCATACCGATGTCCCGGTACGTCGCGTCCTTATGGATGAGATAGAGTGGAACGACCGTATAATCGGTATCAAAGGTACTCGAGGTGTAGGAAAGACTACATTCTTATTGCAATATGCCAAGGAGAAATTCGATATCAACGACCGTCGCTGTCTCTACATCAATATGAATAATTTCTACTTTCAGGGGCGGGGTATCGCCGACTTTGCAGGCGATTTCGTTGACAGAGGCGGCAGAGTGTTACTCATAGACCAAGTGTTCAAGCAGTCCAACTGGAGTCGCGAACTGCGGAAGTGCTACGACCTTTATCCTGAACTCAACATCGTTTTCACCGGTTCAAGTGTAATGCGACTGAAAGAAGAAAACCCTGAACTCAATGGTATCGTAAGAAGTTACAATCTTACAGGCTTCTCTTTCCGCGAATTTCTGAACCAACAAACGGGCAACAACTTCAAGCCTTACACCCTTGAAGAGATGCTCATAAATCACGAAAACATCGTAAAACAGATACTACCCAAGATAAGTCCGACAGAATATTTCCGCAATTATCTGCATCATGGGTACTATCCGTTCTTCTTGGAACATCGCAACTTCTCCGAAAACCTGCTTAAAACGATGAACATGATGACCGAGGTAGACATTCTGCTCATCAAACAAATTGAACTGAAATACCTCACCAAGATCAAGAAACTATTTTATCTTCTCGCTGTAGACGGACCGAAAGCTGCTAATATCAGCCATCTGGCACACGACATACAGACAAGTCGTGCCACAGTAATGAACTACATCAAATATCTGTCGGACGCCCGTTTGATCAACATGATCTATCAGGTCGGACACGATTTCCCTAAGAAACCTTCCAAGGTGATGATGCATAATTCAAATCTGATGTATGCCATTTATCCCATTAAAGTGGACGAACAAGACGTGATGGAGACATTTTTTGTCAATTCACTTTGGAAAGATCATTCTGTAAACCAAGGGAGCAAAGAACAATCGTACGTAGTAGACAGAAGATTAAAGTTCCGCATTTGCGATGCTGCAAGCCCGCATAAAGTGCGCTACAATCCCGATATGATCTACGTACGCTATAATACCGAAATTGGAAAAGACAACCGAATGCCCTTGTGGCTGTTAGGTTTCCTCTATTAATACAAAAAACATTCATTAATATTTTATTCACAACAAAATGGCTAAAGAAAAAAAGTTTATTACTTGTGATGGTAACGAAGCTGCGGCTCATGTAAGCTACATGTTCTCTGAAGTGGCCGCTATTTACCCTATCACGCCGTCTTCACCGATGGCAGAGCATGTAGACACTTGGGCTGCCAAGGGGCGCAAGAACCTTTTCGGACAGACTGTAACAGTGCAAGAAATGCAATCTGAAGGCGGTGCAGCCGGCGCTATGCACGGCTCATTGCAGGCCGGAGCATTGACAACAACCTTCACTGCCTCGCAAGGTTTGCTGCTGATGATCCCCAATATGTACAAAATTGCGGGCGAAATGCTGCCGTGTGTTTTCGATGTTTCGGCTCGTACGATCGCTACCCATTCGCTCTGTATCTTCGGAGACCACTCTGATGTAATGGCATGTCGCCAAACTG
>CAUUQE010000013.1:0-26243 GCA_963547065.1 uncultured Prevotella sp.
CACGGCGCATGATTGCAGGAATGATCGACCTAGCACCGAGCATTACGGCCTTCGGAAATAAGAACCCGACGTCGTATTTCCGCCTTGTTCCCCATCAAGAAGCGCCAACCAATGTGTGTTGGGGCGACCGTAATCGTTCCGTTCTTATACGTGTGCCGCTGGGATGGACGGCAGATGTTGACATGAGTTGCCGTGTTAATCCGCTCGAAAAGGCCGTCCGTCAGGATACTTCCTTAAAACAAACGGTGGAAATTCGCTCTTCAGACGGCTCAGCCGATATATATCAGCTTCTTGCAGGGCTTTGTGTGGCATGCAGGCATGGCTTCGAAATGCCGAATGCGTTGGAAGTGGCTGAGAAAACTTATGTGGATGTGAATATTCATGATGCCGAACATGCCGACCGTCTTGCCACGCTGGCGCAGTTGCCCGATAGCTGTTGGGCGAGTGCAGAGTGTTTGGAACGCCAACGAAAGGCTTTTGAAGAGCATCATGTGTTCAGTTCGGCGATGATAGACGGCATTATTGCGCAGCTCAAGTCGTACAACGATCGCACTTTGCGTAAGGATATAGCGGGCAAGAATGAAGAAATAGCCGCATTGGTTGCACGCTATTTTCACTGCGGATAGGCAGGGTATTGTAAAGAGGAGCCTCTTTCGAAAATCCTGAGGGAGGTTCTTTCCTTTATTCTTTGCGTATCAGAATGCGGGCATCTACGGCGATTACTTCGTTTTCATAGGCCAGAAGCGGGTTGATATCCATCTCTTTAATCTCTGTAGCAAAACGCAGTAGGGTAGACAGGCGCTGAATGATTTCAGCATATTTCTGCTCGTTGATGCCTTTCTGTCCGCGGGTTCCTTTCAATATCTTGTAGCCTCGCAGCGAACGGATCATCGATATAGCCTCACCATAGCTCAAGGGAGCGAGTCCGCCCGATACATCTTTCAGAACTTCAACGAATATGCCGCCCAGTCCGCAGAGTACTATATGCCCGAAACGCGGTTCGTATTTCGCCCCTATGAATAGTTCCATACCCTTGATCATCTTCTGTATCATCACGCTGGTTGCACCGTCTATCTTCATCATTCGTTCATATTCCAGCTCTAAATGTTTGGAATTCCGTATGTTGAGAGCCACTCCGCCTACATCACTCTTATGGATTGGACCCACTACCTTGGCCACAACAGGGTAGCCGATGCGGTTTGCAAAGTCGATAAGTTGCGTTTTATCGGCGCTGACCTTTTCGGGTACCATTGGTATGCCGGCACAGTCGAGCAGACGATGCACCGTTTCGGGCGACACGTAGCCGTCTTCTTCAATGCCTGCAATAATCTCCCGTATCTTCGGAACGTCTACTCCGAGGAGTTCAATCTCGAGAGATGCCGGTTCCGGAGTCTTCATTATCTGTGTTAAGGCGGTAGCAAGAGTCACCTCATCGCTGAAGTTTACGTGTCCTTTCCGCAGGAATTCAGCCACTTCGGGGCCCGCTGTATTTAGGCAAGGCAGAATAGGGAAGATCGGTTTACGACATTTTTTAATCTTTTTGTCCAGTGTGTCGTAAGTTTCATACAGTTTCACTAAGCCCGGTGAGCCGAATATTACGAAGATTGCATCTATGTTGTCGAACCGTCGTTCGCAGTAATCGATAGCGATACCGAGCTGTTCTGGTGTGCCTGTAGCAAGGATGTCGATAGGATTGGTGACGGATGCCCCCGGCATAAGTTGTGCTTTCAATTCTTCTACAACGCTACCTTCGAGCTTCGGAACGTTCAGTCCGCCCTTCGAAAGTGCATCTGTGAGCATCACGCCCGGCCCGCCCGCATGGGTTACAATGGCAAAGTTGCGCCCCTTGAGTGGCGGAAGAGTGAAGATACAGCCCACGGTTGTGAGTTCTTCGCGTGAGAAACAGCGCACGATACCGGCCTTTCTGAATAAGGCTCCTACAGCAGAATCGCTGCTTGCAATGGCCCCCGTGTGCGATGAGGCAGCCCTTGAGCCGCTCTCACTTGTACCTGCTTTGATGGCTGCAATGCGGCAACCTTTGCGGATGAGGGAGCTTGCATGAAAGAGAAGTTTATCGGGATTTGCTATATTCTCTATGTACAACAGCTTCACTTTACTGTCTCTGTGGGCGTCGAAGTTTTCGTCCATGTACTGCAGAACATCTTCTATACCTATTTGTTTGCCGTTTCCGATACTCCAAACCGAGTTGAATTGCAGTCCTTTAGTTACCGCCGATTCCAAGATGAATACAGCTGTAGCGCCACTGCCCGATATGAAATCTGCGCCTGAAGGGCTGAGATGAGGGATCGGCTGGGTGAAAACGCCGTGATACCAATTATTCAGAATACCGATACAGTTGGGGCCGATCAGTGCCGCTCCATACTTCTCGCATGTTTGCAAGATGCGATTTTCCATTTCGCCTCCCTGCAGTGTTTCTTCTCCGAAGCCGGCTGAAATGATGATGAACGCTTTGACGTCTTTCTCGGAAGCCAGAACTTCTACGTATTCAGGGCAGAAACGTGCTGCCACAACGAGTATGGCGAGATCGGTGGACGGCAGTTCTTTCACGTCGTGAAAGGCTTTTATGCCCTGTATCTCGTTTTCTTTCGGATTGAGGATGTGCAGTGTACCTTGGTACTTCCCGTTGATAAGGTTGCGTACAATGGCGCCTCCGGGCTTATGCACGTTGTTGGAACCGCCGATAACCACGATGCTCTCGGGGTGGAGAAGTTGTCTGTTGATCATATTTCAATATGTTTTATTACTTGAAGGACAATACTTTAAAACAGATTGTTGATAGTGCAAGTTTAAGAAATCTTCCGGCATGTATAAAGCAGATACCCGAAGTTTGTTGCAAGTTTATAGTGGCGATTTATGTTGTATGTATTTTTTTGTTGTGGCAGATATTATATTTATGTGGCACACACCGTATGTCTATTCGCCATAGATTATGGATCTGTTTGTCTTAGACCGTCTGTCTGTCTGCCATAAACGGCCTGTCTGTTCAATGCAGTTGTATGGTGCTTGCAGATTAACTGTGCTCAATATGGTTCAAAATATAGTCTTTACATTCTTCCATGAGCCACTTCGGAGTGCTCGTGGCGCCGCATATACCGATGGTATGCACACCGTTTATCCATTTCATATCTATCTCCTCGGCTCTCTCTATCTGGTGACTGTTGGGGTTGATGCTGCGACATTCGTTGAAAAGCACCTTGCCGTTGGAACTCTTTCTGCCGCTCACAAAAAGGATAAGGTCGTGCTTCGCGGCGAACGAAGCGATGTTGGGCATGCGGTTGGCCACTTGCCTACAGATAGTATCAAAGCTGCGAAAGGTGGCTCGAGGTGATATGTGTGACTGAATATAGTCTATTATATGGTGGAATTCATCAAGACTTTTCGTGGTTTGAGAGTATAGATAGATGTCACGGTTGAAGTCGAGTCGCTTCACATCATCTACTTTTTCTATCACAATGGCCTCGCTCCGTGTCTGTCCTACCAACCCTAAAACCTCGGCATGCCCGTTCTTTCCGAAGATTACAATCTGTGCTTCGGGGTTGTTGGTGAATTGCCTTTTGATCCTGCTTTGCAGGGCCAACACCACCGGACATGTAGCATCGATGATCTCGATGTTGTTCTGTCGGGCTATTTCGTAGGTTTCAGGTGGCTCGCCGTGTGCTCTTAACAGCACCTTTACATCGTGCAGCCGGCGCAAGTCATCGTGGTTGATGGTAATGAGTCCGTTGGCATGCAGTCTTTCCACCTCCATTCCGTTGTGCACTATATCACCTAAACAATAGAGAGTTTCACCCTCTGCCAGTTCTTCTTCTGCTTTCTTGATGGCGGTAGTTACACCGAAACAAAATCCACTGCCCATATCTATTTCTATCTGAAGCCCTCTCTTCGTATATTGCATGGGAGATAGGTCATGACCGGATATCTTTTCCGTCATTTTACTTGTATGTTTATAACTACCTTGGCATGCTCCGGATCATTGGTTATCAGGAGCACACGTGGCTTACTACGGGCCCTCTTAATGTCTTTAGCTATAGCTGTTATCTTCAGTTTAGCTTCTTCTCCGGGTGCTAAACGCGTCTTGTTAAGCGACATTTGTATGCCGATGGTAAAAATTTGTTGGCGACGTATTTCGAGCATACCATAGCCTATATTTCTCAAAATAATTTCTCCTTTCTTCTTGGGCTTGTCGTTGAATGAACCTAAGTCGAGTGTTGCGGTCGAGATTTGTAGGCTTGGAATTAATGTCTTCTCCGTCTCTGATAGGTGTGAGAAGTCGGGTAAGAGCACTGCGGAAATATCTATAGCTTTGCTTTCTGCTACCTTATCACCCGGAAAAGCACCCATGTAGACGGTTGTCTTCGTTAGTCCGAGGTCGTGCAATGCGCGGGAGTCAAGCGTTATAGTAACCACCCCTGATTGTCCGGAAGCCAACTTAGAGGGCGAAACATCGGCTTTCAAGTAGCTTGGAAGATGCATCACTACGGGCTGTACAGTGGTGGAACCGGTATTCAGCAAATGGATTTTCTGCAATGGACGTTCGCCACGATTTACGTCATCGAACTCTATAGCATTGCGATCTGCCTTAAGTGATCCGAGCGTAAGGGGATAGTCACCGGCAAAGTTTATGACTTCGTCTACCACGACTCCCTTGATCGTAAGCATCAGTGGCTTATTATCTTTATCGTTGTACACATCGATTTGTTTCTCAAAATGGCCCATCTGTTTGGCATCGTAGGTAACTCTGACAGTAAAAGAGGTGCCGCTTTCGATGGTGTTTTTGGGGAAAGAAGCCATCGTACAGCCGCAACCGGGTTGCACATCGGCTATCTTTATGGCACTTCTACTGCTGTTTTTCAGTTCATAATCTACGGTTACAGGTGTACGAAATAGCACTTGTCCGCAGTCAACCACGGGAGTTGTGGCAATTATGCGTTGTGCAGAAACAGCCAAGGTGGTTATGGCAGGTAGCACAAGCATGATCAGTCTTTTGTTCATAAATGTATTTTGTCGTTTTCTCTCACATTCTTTTTATCGTATATCCAAAACTTTTGCCGCCTCTCTTCCGCTGTATTCGGGAGCATAGGCACACTGAACGGTACACGTACCTGTCTGGTACGTTCCTTCTCGGTCTATGTAATATTCGGTTTCGATTACGTGTTTACCTTTGCTCAGACGGTCGAAATAATAGTTCGTAACATTATCTTTGGGTGCACAGTAGTAGCCCCAATGATAACCGCTCAACTGGTTTACGGGTTCAAGACAGGCCGCCCGTTTGTCTTGCACCTGTACGAAATCATAGTCACGAGCAGCTTCTATCGTTATTCTTACCTTTACTTTGTCGCCCGTTTTGAGCATTTTTCCGCCGTTGAGTAGCTCTCTTTTCACGGTAAGTCCTGCAGATGCGTCGGATATGTCAGTAGACTTTTGCACGAACTGTGCATAAACGACGCCCCAACTTGTACCTTCAGAAGTCTTGTCTGCCGTAAACGTTTTCAGATTTTTGCCCGTTTTCGATGCCTTAACATATCCCAATCCGGCAGTAGCCCGTGGCTGTTCGACCGCTTTCCCGTTCACCTTGAGCACCGTTTTATCTGCAGTATCGGCGGTAAACTTATCTATCTGCCCGTTCATAAATGCAAAGACAGCGTTCGCGGTATTAATAGGAGTGTCCCAACTCTGCGTGCGTTTCGCCTGTAGAAGCCACCTCTGTAATTCTTGGACAGTATGCCTATCGCTCTTATCCAACAGGTCTATCGCCTCTATACATGCCACCTGTGTGGGTATTTTGTAGTCGAACCACGAATAATGTGCTTTGGGTGTGTCGAAATACCGGCCCATCTCTTCACTGTAAACCGTGTATTCGATAAGGCTTTGCAGATATTCTTTCGCACGTGCCTGCTCGCCGTATTGCGCCAAGATTACTGCCGTGTTCGCTTTACCGTAGATGGTTAGCAGCGTAGGCGTCTTGGCCAGAAGGCCTATCAGGTATTTGATATCCGGCGTAGACGAACGCCCTGCAAGTGCATTCGTATAGAGATAATCGCACAACACGTCGCTCGGAACGAGGTTCTTTTCGCCTTTTTTCTCGGCTTCTTTTAACTCCTTCACCTGTTTGGCGACATATTTATCCATGAAAAGGAATGCTTTTTTGATAATTGTCTTCGTATCCTTGCGCTCGCCTGTCATACTGTTAAGGCGTACAAGCAGTTTGGTTACGGCCGTCGTCATGTACACATTGCCCGGCATATCACACCACCAACTGAACGAACCGTCAGCATGTTGCAGTGCATTGAGTTTAGAAATATTGTCGTTAAGCCGATAAGCTATCAGCGATTCATCGAAGAAATTAATGAGTTGTTGCTTCTGATCGGCCTCTGTCTCTGCATCAATTATCCACGGTGTTTCGGTAAGAAGCATCGTCTTTACGTCCTCATTTTTCTGCAAATTGCTCATCAACGATGTTTCTTTTCCTGTCTCCTGTTTCCAGCGTTCGATGGTTGTCTTGATAACAGGTGACCGATGCAGTAGGTTGTCGGCTATGCTATTAGCGTAATAAGCCACTGCTAGACTGACGGCATCATTGGTGTATGTCGTAGCTACAGACGGCAAAGTCTGCACCATGAGCCACGAAGGATTGTTGGTATATTCTATGGTTAGGCGGTTCGTATCGTCGTTTACAGGGAATAGACGGGTAAGGTCGATGGTCTTCGTTCCCGGTTCGTTCTGCGTAAACGGTACAGTCGTGGTCACCAGTTCGCGATCCGAAAGGATCGGGAGATAATGCTGTTCGCCGTCAGAATAGCCTTTACCCACAGCAGTAGTACGGGCAATGAGTAGCGAGGGGTACGAAGAGGCGTCGAAATCGAACGACACGTTTGTGGTGCCATTGGGCTCAATCGTATATTTATGGTGCTGCGAACAGACCGTTTTATCGGTTTCGGGATCGATAAGTTCGAGCTTTGCCGTGCCCGTAACGGTCTTGTTCGACGTATTGAACAGGCGGGCGGCGATCAAGCCCTTATCGCCTGTTCGTACAAAGCGCGGCATGTTAGGCTGAATCATGACCGTTTTCTTGGCCACAGCTTCGGCAGTTATTGAGCCGTTATTCATATCCTTATCGTGCGAAAAGGCCATAAAGCGCCATGTGGTGATACTTTCAGGCAAGGTAAATCGCAATACAACGCGCCCATCCTCATCATTTAACAGCGACGGATAGAAGAATGCAGTTTCGTTGAGATTCTCTCTAAGTTGAACAGAATTCTCTGATTTCTTTATTACAGGTTCTTCATACCCGATTTTCAGTGTTTCTCCTTGAGCAACGTCCGGAGCCTCTTGGACAGATGTCATATTCATTTTGGCTGCCGACATTTCGTTTGTTTTTTCTTCAATCTTCTCGTGTAATATAGTTCTTTTCATCATCTGTTCGCTCAACAACATGTTTCTGTTTTCCGCAAACATATCGAATATGGTTTCATCGAAGTGGGTAAAGTCGAGCTGTTTCTCGTTTAAATACTTGATAGACATCTCTCCATAGAGCGATGCCTTATCGGAATAGCCGGCGTACCAGCGGGTGTACGGCTGATAGAGGTATCGGTTAGCGTTGAAAGACCATGCATGCGGGCGCAGCATATCGAGCGACTTATCGTACAACACTGCCATCGTTTGCGCATTGGCCGGTGTTCCATCGGGCTTTGTAATGCACAAACTCCACTCTTCTTTTTGCCCGGGAACAAGCCTGTCTCTAAAGGTTTTCCACTCTACGTTCAGTTTGTCGTTAGGCAAAAGGCAACGTATGTTTGCACGATGTTCATAAAGTTTGCCGTCTTTCACCCATGCACAGGTGAACAAGATGCCTTCTCCGTATTCTGTCTTATAGGTAAACTCGCGCGTCGTAATGGCATTACTTTGGTCGAAACTGCCACTTTCGAGCACTTTATTGCCCGAAACTATCGTGTATACGACGTGCTGATTCTCATAAGAGGCGCCCATCTGAACATAAACAGCTCCCCCCAATTTGAATATTTCATCCGATTGATAGAACCAGTCATTGGTATCAACAGCGGGCTTCTTATCGGCAATTGTGAAGATTACGAATTCCTGTTTCAGCGTATCATTGCCGCATACAGCCTCAACAACATGTCTTCCCGATGCGAGCGTTCGGACATCTATCGTCGTGGCCTCGTTCGTCTTTACTGTGCGGGCATTCGCTCCGTCGATGGTATAGCGTACTTCTGCTGCAACGTTTTCACCAGAATTGTTCATATAATAAAAGGTGATGGCTTTCAAACTGTCACGCTCTATGCGCGACGGGAGTCCACATGAGAACGCTGTAGGCTTATCGCTCAAGGGTAAGGAGGTTCTTCCGTCGCGGCTCTCCCCACTGCCATCCGTTACTTGGGCGTCTATATCGAAAGCATAATAACGCGTACGATCGAACTTATCATGTTCCGGCATGTTCATCAGCACTTTCACACGGAAGCCTCCTTCGTTGTCCGTAACGGTGGAATCCTTTCTTTCTTCCACGCCCAGATCTCTGTTCGTGTGATCTCTCCATAGGTACAGAAGCTGCGGGCGGCGCCTTATAACGTATTTAACCTTTGCGCCTTGCACTGGTACACCGGCAAAACTCTTTGCCGTTCCGCGCACAATGACCGTATCGCCTGCCTGATATTTGGTATTTACTTTATCGAACTCCACTTGGAAGGTAGGTCGTTTATACTCCTCGATATAGAAGTTCGTGCCCGACTGTCCGGTACTTATAGTAAACATACCCGTAAGGCCTGATGCCGGTAAAACGAAGTCTGCCGATGCCGTACCGTAGCTGTCGGTCGTTACTTTCTGCTCTCTGACCGTCTTATAGTTGGCGTCTCGCAGCGTTAGAGTGATCGTTTTACCTGCCAAGACCTTGTTTTGTTCATGATTAATATTACTGAAAGCGACAGCAGCCACATGGACGGTTTGCCCCGGACGGTATATCCGCCGGTCTGTGAACAGTGAAATACACTCGATGGTTTGTTTGTAATCATAGAAAGAATATGATCCTTGGAACAACATCTCGGGCGCATAACGGTCGTTATCGGTCGTTACGTATAGTTTATCAGGTTCGTTTCTCAGGTAATTATACTGTGCCTCGCCCTGTTCATTGCAACTGATAGTATCGGTAGTATATTTATCTGTCGCATACGAATACGACTTCAGTCTGATCTTGGCATACGGGACAGGCTGTCCGGAAGTGGCACTTACCACAGCAAAACGTATATTATGTTCGGGTAGGATCTCGTTTATGACGAACAGATCGCTTACGCTAAGCAGCGCTCTTTCGGGTCGTACGGCTGCATTATTGGTGGTAAACTCCACGAGATACATACCTATAGGCAGTCCGTCCATTGTCATTGTGTCGCGTACTACTTGGTAGTTGGGCAGCCCCACGTAGCGTTTGGTGAGCGAAAATGCGGGGTCTTTTGCCATTCTTTTCCTTATCTTGGCGTAGTCGGCGGCCTCCTGCGGGTTCAAATCCGTATCTCCGTCGAGGTTAACCCTCGTGACCGTCATCGTAAGTTCCTGTATATTGCAGAGCGAAAGTATAGGGATATCGCGCTTCGTATGCGGTATCAGTGCCCTATTGCCCAAGTCTACTTGAAACGAAGGCAATGTGAGTCGCGTCATGGCATTGCGAAGAATGTTCATACGGGGCCATGCCCCCCACTGCAGAAGGGCATAATTGATGTATTTGATTTGATCTTCAGCGGAAATGTCTTCTGCATTATCCATGAAATTATAGCGCTCGATGGCGATCTCTCCGGCCTCTGTGAGATCTTTATATTCATTGATCAGTGAGTCGAGTGTTTGTAGATATTTCGACTTCTTTACCTTGTTTACATTGTCGGGGCGGCCTTTTTGCGCCATCATAAATGCGCATATGCACGCTGCTGAGCGATTTCCGTGCTTTTTATAATAATGGTGTAGCGCGGCGAAATCGCCCGCTTCTATCCCTATCGCATGTAAAAGATCGTTGTAGAAGATACGGCTGTCGGCGCCGTCTATCAGGAGTGGCTTATATTCCGTAGCCGTATGTTTTGCCAAGAGCTCCGGATGAAGCATGGATTTGCGGTAATATTCTTTGCTTAGGGCTGCGGCCTGTTCGTCTAAATTGGCATTTTCCTTGTAAATTCTGCCGAGCGCAGACTCGTAGACCGCGGCAAGCACTGTATTCGTTTCTAATGCCTGCTGCTCTTTCTGCTTCAGCTTAACGACATCGACCTGTAGAGAGTCGGGTGCAATAGCGCTCCTCAACGACACTTCCATGAGTTCTGCTTTGAGCAGTTGTCCGTAGTCCATCGTTTTCAGCGCCTTGTCCTGTATCTGCCGGAGTACGGCAATTTGTGTTTTAGGTAGGTCTTTCTCCTGCGCCACATCGTATTTTTTCCACAGCGAAGCGAAAGTGTCGGCCGCCACGGTCAACGGCAGTGTCAGCAATAAAGCGAGTATTATCGATATCTTCTTCATAAAAGAATGATTTATGTTCAACAGCTATCTTATGCAAAAATAGTGCAAACGAGCGCAATGAAAGCTCGCTTTCAAATTGCCGAGTGCCGCCTATCTTATGCAAAGATACATTATTTATTACACGCAGCAAAACGATTTTATTATTTTTAGCACCGCAGGGATAGCTGTTAGAGCATGTGAATATTAGCTAAAGTTACTTATAAAAAACTATATGCATAACACCTTTAAAAGCAGAAAGTGCTAACTTTGGTACAGGTTTAAACATAAAAACGTAGATGAATATGGTACAAATAGTAAAATTCTTCGTTACGGCATGCATGGCCGCAATGCTTACCTGCCATCCGCAAGATATGTATGGAGCCGACCGGAACGACGGCAATAACCGACAAAAAACAGTGATGAATAATATCTTGACGCGCACAAGTGTGCGCACATATCAAGCACGCAGCGTTGAAAAAAGCAAGATTGACAACCTGCTTCATGCGGCTATGGCGGCGCCATCGGCCGTAGACAAGCGTCCTTGGCACTTCGTTGTAGTGACCGACAAGACCGTTCTAAAAGCGCTGGCCGAGGCAAGTCCCAATGCAGGAATGGCTGCTGGGGCACCTTTGGCCATCGTTGTGTGTGGTGATATGAATAAGGCTTTGACCAGCGGAGGCCGCGAATTCTGGGTACAGGATACTTCGGCAGCCTCTGAGAACATACTGCTTGCTGCCAACGGGATGGGCTTAGGCGCTGTGTGGACGGGTACTTATCCGTCGAAAGAGCGGTGTGCTGCTGTGTCTAAAGTGCTGAATTTGCCCGAACACATCGTACCTCTGAACACGATAGTTATCGGTTATCCGGACTCGGGCAATATGCCTAAGAATAAATTCGATGCTGCTAACATCTCTTACAACACCTTTGGAGGAACCGAACCTGCCACACCTGATACCGCTGGAAGTAGCGAAGGTTTCAAGAATTTCGATGTTCTGGCCGACTTCGATGTCAATCCGTTTACATTTTTTGCGGGGCATGGTCTGCTTCTTGCGGCCGGCAGCGAGGGACATTTCAACGAGATGACCATCGGATGGGGCACTCTTGGCACGCTTTGGGGGCACCCGCGTCCGGTCGTAACGGTGTATGTGGCCCAGAAACGCTATACGCGCGAGTTTATGGAAAAGAACAAGTATTTCACCATTATGCACTTCAAAGACGAAAAAATACTCGAGTATATGGGCACTGTGAGCGGTCGCGATGCCGACAAGGCCAAGGTTTTAGGCCTGCATGTGAAGTATACCGAAAACGGTACACCTTATTTCGAGGAAGCCGATATGGTGATAGAGTGCGAAACGATGTATGCGGATAGCTTTAATAAAAAGGCTTTTCGCAATGATATACCTAAAGATTTCTATGCTCATTTCGCCGGCGGAATACACACATTCTATATAGGTGAAGTGGTAAAAGCCATGAAGAAAGAATGAGAGAATGAGGATGAGCGATGAGTGATGGATAGACATATCCAGCTTTAAGTGAATTTTCATTTTTTTTCGGTTTACCCTTTATAAGCGGAAGGTATACTTCTCTACAGTTTTCTTTAAGGTTGTATTTTGTTTTATAAATAGGAACCGGAGGATAGACGGCAGTCTCTTTTTAAAGATAGGGAAACACTTTTAAATGCTTATTCATAACTTGCTGGCAATGAGTATGTTGTAAATATTCTTCTTAGGCTGGCACTCCAATGCTTTTAGATAGATAATGTAAGCGCCTTAGAATGTCAGTCTAAGCAGTTTAAATGGCATATCTTCCCGCAATAAATTGTACGTTTATATTGATTGTTTTCCTCAAAAGGCGTCGAAGGGTCTGTTTTATTTTTTTTGTACATCATACTTTCATTTCAGACAACAGCGGCCTCTGTTCCCGATAGTGAAGGACCGGTAGAATAAAGTGGCTGCTTTCTGTAGGCATCCGGCAAGGCAAATAGTTCACTTACAAGAGAAAGTTAGGGATGGGTAAAGGCTGAAGAATCGCTCTTAAACAAGAAAAAGAGGAACCCCTCCTCACGAAGACATTCCCCCCACATAAACAGTAATTAACTCAAAATTTATAATCTATTTACCACTGATTATTTTGTGTATCTCATTCTTTTTTCTTTTCTTGCCTCCTTAGACTTTTCTCTTTACCTTAAAAATTGCAAGATCTGAAACGTTTTTATCTCTTTTTATCACGACGCAAATATAGATATAATTATAATTACTTCCAAATTTATTCGGTGAAACAAACTCTAATTTCAGCCAAAAACTGATAAAATATTACGAAAATGTTATTTTTATAGTATATTTGTAATATGAAAAAGAACATTTTAGTTATTTGTTGTATATTATTCGGACTACAGATGCATGCCAATAATGAAAGGAAAATGAAAGAGATATATTTTGCAGGCGGCTGCTTTTGGGGAGTAGAACATTTTTTCAAGCAGGTGCATGGAGTGACGGAAACTGAGGCTGGTTTTGCTAATGGAGATAGCAAGGTGAAGAACCCTTCCTACGAACTTGTGTCGACAGACCGTACGGGGTATGTTGAAACGGTGCGGGTGAAATATGATCCGAAAGCAGTCGATTTGGGATTGTTGCTCGATCTATACTTCAAAATCATTGATCCTACTTCGCTTAACAAGCAGGGTAACGATCGCGGGACACGCTATCGTACGGGCATATATTATACGGATGAGGCCGACCGGTTGGCCATTGAGAAGCGCTGCAAGGAAGAACAGAAGAGATATAAGCAGCCTTTGGTGGTGGAAGTAGGTCCGTTGAATAATTTTTATACAGCCGAAGAGTATCATCAGAATTATCTTGACAAGCATCCGCAGGGTTATTGTCATTTACCTCAGTCGTTGTTTGAGTACGCACGCAAGGCCCGTAGGAGATGATTTCTCGCATGGTTTTAGTCGAGTAGAATGTCGATGCTGTCGTCGTTGTTCTCCTTTTTATTGGTTGTATTTTGTTTGGGCTGTTGTTTCAGATTGCCTTTCTCATCGAATAATCCGTAAGTGGTGCGCAGCACGGTGAACTCGGTCCGGCGGTTTAGTTGGTTGCATATTTCTTGTTTCTTCTCATCAAGTTTTTTGACATACGCCTCGGTCAGCACGTCTCCCTCTTTCAACCAAGCGTACTTTTCTGCTTGTTTTTTTCGGATGGTTTTGGGTTTTGTCTTGCCATACCCTATGGGAGTAAGCCTGTCTTTGGCTATTCCTTTACTGATAAGATATGCTACTACGGCATTTGCACGTTGTTGAGAGAGTTGCTTGTTGTATTCATCGCTGCCTTTGTAGTCGCAGTGCGCACTCAGTTCAATCGTCACATGAGGATTTTCATCGAGTAATTTTACGAGTTTGTCAAGTGACTTTGTCGACTCCGGACGCAATGTAGCTTTACTGAAGTCATAGAAAATGTTATCGATAAGTACCGGTGCTGTAATTGATGCGAGAGGAAATTGTAATACGTATTCTTTCGATTCGTCGGTTTTATCTATGTGAATTTCTTCTTTATGATTGAGGAAACCTTTGCACGAGGCTAATAGGAGATAATTCACGTTCGGCTTGGCTGTGTATGTAAAAGAACCGTCGCCTTTCACACTGAGCACCTCGTTTGTGCCGTCGTCGCCTACAATTTGTACTTGTGCGGCAGGCAGTTCATAGCCGTCCATCTCGTATATCCATCCTTTAATCGACAGCACAATTTCCGGATTTTCAAAGCTATAGATATGATCCCAACCCCGTCCGTCGTTTCTGTTTGATGAGAAGAAGCCCCGGTTATGTGGCCCGTCAAAGGTCATTCCGAAGTCATCACCCTGTGAATTTAGAGGGTATCCCGGGTGAAAGAGGCGGTATTTGCCATTGCTGCCCACCGTGGCGATATAGATATCCAATCCCCCCATACCCGGATGACCGTTTGAAGAGAAATAGAAATCACCGTTCGGACGAAAAGTAGGGAATTCTTCATCGCCTGGCGTGTTGATGGGCTCTCCGAGGTTTTCTACGCCTCCAAGTCCGTGATTTGTTATTCTTATGCGCCATATATCGAGCCCTCCCAGCCCTCCGGGCATATCAGAAGAGAAATAAAGCCATTCTCCATCGGGCGAAATTGCAGGATGTGCATAGCTTGAAAGCGTGTCTTTGGTTATTTCTAAGGTGCTTGACTTAGGCCAAGCGGCGTCTGCACGCTCAGAAGTTACGATTTGTGCATAGCGTGGATAGGTCGCATCGGTGGTACATTGGGTTAGATACATGTTTTTTTGGTCGGGGGATAAGGCACACGCCCCTTCGTCGTATGCTGTGTTGAGGCCGCCTGTAACGGGCTCAGGCTTCGACCATTTGCCTTTATCGTCTTTCTCTGATACGAATATATCGGCAGCCTTGGTACCTGTTATGCCACTTAGTTCATCACCGTTTGCTTCGTTTCGGGTAGACGTGAAATAGAGGCGATCGAATTGGTCGCCACAGAGGACGGGTGAATAGTCATCGCGTCGCGAGTTAAATACGTCCATCAGTTTCACGGTGTAGTGGCTTCCAATCTTTTTCCATAGTGGAGCTTTTTCGGCTGAAATCAGTCCATTGCGAGCCAAGATATTGTTGGGAAGCGAGTCGAGTATGGTCTTGAATACTTCTTCAGCTGCTTTGTAGCTTCCGTTTTTTAGCAGTTGACGGGCATATTGCAGCATATCTTCTGCAGATGCATAATGGTAACGAATGGCATTGCGATAGGCTGCAATGGCTTTAGACGTGGCGTTGAGCTTTTCATAACAGCGTGCCAATTTCAACGAAACGGCGCCCCGTCGCTCTCGTTCCTTAGCCGGAAGTTTGGAATATGCTTGCTTGAATTGGCCGGCAGCGTCGTAGTATTCACCCAAGACAAGATGCTTATCGCCTCTTTTCAGGTTCTTTTCCACGCCACAAGAGGCGATACATGCCGATAAAATGATGACTATAATTGCCGCGTAACGTGTATGCATTCTTCTTTTTTGTTATAAGAACGCGTGTTTCATGCTTTTATTGTAACAAGAAGAACAGCAATGCAAGGAGAGCGGCTGTCGTTATTGATCACTTTTCATAATTTATCTAAGAACTACATCAGTCGGTGCCGAGCCAGTATTTCTGCTTAGGTAAGTACGACAGACCTTTCACTACGAGATAGGTGGTGATAAATGTACAGAGGGTAATTGCCGGAACTGCCGCCAATACGTTGGACAGACGGTCGGACAAGAGGTCGTGCCAAGCGTTGAGAAGCATGATGTGTGCCAAATACATACCGTAGCTGCAAAGCGATATATCGGTAATGATGGCTGTAATTTGATTATCCTTTTTCACTTTTATCCGGCTGATGATCGAGAAGAAACCCCACGTCATAAGTGCCACGTTTGCACTGCAGAAGTCCCATCCTGTCTCTGCCTCAGCGGCCGAATCGGTAAGCGGAACCATCGTGTTGAAGGCATATACCGACACCGCATAGCCCGCAATGATCATTAAAACCGATGAAATAGCGGAAGGAACTCCATACTTTTTGGCGTAGAAACCTAAGACCAGATAGCCCCAAAAGCCTGTAAAATAGTACAAAGACGGTGAAACATTCCACGTACATTCACCCCATACGGCCGGAAAAGCCATGTGTATGTAGGGCAGAAAGGTGGTGATAAACCAAATACAGAGATAGAATTGTAGTACTCGTTTGCTGCACCTTTCGAGCCAAGGCGATATGACTGGCACGAGTAGATACATGCCAATGAGCATATAGATATACCAAAGATGCCCTACTTCGGTACCGAAATTCAGCGGAATATTGGCGATATTGGTCAAGCAGGCAGCGAGACTGTCGCCGCGATAGAACATGTAATACACAGCGAAAGCTATGCACCAAAACACGAAGGGATAGAGAATACGGGTGAAACGTTTCTTAAAAAACGTGCTTATAGACACCTTCATGGGTAGCAAAAAGTAACCTGAAATCATGACAAACAGCGGAACACAGATCCTATCAAAGCTGGTTATGAAGCCTATGGTGTAGGTGCTGTCGGCATGAATAACGGTAACGTTTTCGCCGATGTAGTAATATTCGCTCGCATGTTGCCATATCACGAGAAAGCAGGCCAGTACTCTAAGTAAGTCTAATGCAAAGTTTCTTTTCTGTTTTTGAGGGTGTTGTTCCATTTTTGTTTAGGTTCTTAGAATTATATATTATTTGAACGGCAGCCTGAAAGTACATCCGTTGCGCCAATTGCTGCACCCGTAAGCGGTCTTACCTTTAATGATTGTGCCCTTTCCGCATAGCGGACAAGGCTGCCCGATGGCGTTGTCGGTGGCTTCTATGATCGGTGTATCGGTGGTAAGAGATGTTTTTCTCGCTGTTTTTTTTATCTTTTCGGCTTTCTTCTTTGGTGTACTCGATTTCTTAGGCGTCTTCTTTTTCAAGTCTTCATCCGTGGTTACAGTCACGCGTCTGTTACTGTTGTCGCGCAAAACATCATCGACTATCTGCGCTATTTGACCTTTCAGCTCATCAATAAATTGCGAAGCACTGTATTTTTCGTGCTCTATGTCGCGGAGTTTCTTTTCCCATATGCCCGTTAGTTCGCAACTTGTGAGCAGCTTTTCGTGTATTATGTCGATGAGTTCTATACCTGTAGGGGTGGCAAGCAGATTCTTTCGCTCGCGCCGAATGTAGTGACGTTTGAATAAGGTCTCTATGATACCGGCGCGAGATGATGGGCGTCCGATGCCGTTTTCCTTTAAAGCAGCGCGCAATTCCTCGTCTTCAACGAATTTGCCTGCCGTTTCCATGGCGCGCAGGAGCGTGGCTTCGGTGTAATATTTGGGTGGTGTAGTCCATTTTTCCGTAAGGGTTGGCGTGTGCGAACCGCTTTCTCCTACCGTGAAAGCGGGCAATGAACATTCTTCTTCATCGCGTTTAGCATCGTCGTCTCCTTGCTTTTGTTCCTCCTTATTATATATAATGCGCCATCCGGGGGATAATATTTCCTTGCCGCTTGCCTTGAATTCCACGTCTTCTACCTTACCCAGAACGGCTGTGGTGGCAAACTTACAGTCGGGATAGAACACACTTATGAAGCGTTTAGCTATCAAATCGTATACATTCTGCTCCATATCAGTAAGGTTAGATGCAGGAACTCCCGTGGGTATAATGGCATGGTGATCGGTTACTTTGGCCGTATCGAACACCTTTTTATTCTTGATGAGCGGTTTACCTGCAAGAGGTTGCGTAAATTGTTCGTAGCCTCGCAGCCCTGAAAGTATGGTCGGACACTTAGGATAAATATCGTCTGACAGGTATTGAGTGTCTACACGAGGATACGTTGTGAACTTCTTTTCGTAGAGACTTTGTATGATATTGAGCGACATTTCGGCCGAATAGCTGAATTTCTTGTTGCAATCTACCTGCAAAGAGGTTAGGTCGTACAGATGTAAAGGGGCTTCCGAGCCTTTCTTTTTCTGCACATCAGTAACTGCAAAGGGCTTTCCGGCAATGGTATCGAAGGCTTGTTCGCCCTCTTCTTTAGTGGTGTATCGCCCTTTAGTGGCCGTAAAAACCGTGTCACGATATATGGTTGCCAGCACCCAATAGGCCTCTGGCGTAAATTGGTCTATCTCTTTCTGGCGGTTCACGATAAGAGCCAGAGTGGGAGTTTGTACACGTCCGATTGACAGAACCTGCCTATTTTTGCCATACTTCAGCGTATAAAGACGCGTGGCATTCATTCCGAGGATCCAATCTCCTATGGCTCGGCTCAATCCGGCAAGGTAAAGAGGCTGATAGGCATTCTGATCTTTCAGCTCGTTGAAGCCTTGTCGGATGGCTTCATCGGTCATCGACGATATCCATAGGCGCTTCACGGGGCAGCGAGCCTGTGCCTTTTGCATCACCCAACGCTGTATCAATTCGCCTTCTTGCCCAGCATCGCCGCAGTTGATGATGCCATCTGCCGCCTGCATAAGGCGCTCGATGACGGCGAATTGTTTCTTAATGCCATCGTCGTTAATTAGTTTTATGCCGAATTTATGGGGTATCATGGGCAGCGCAGCGAGGCTCCAATGCCTCCAATTATCTTGGTAATCATTGGGTTCTTTCAGGCAACAGAGGTGCCCGAACGTCCATGTAACCTGATAACCGTTGCCTTCCATATAGCCGTTTTTCGAGCTGTGGGCTCCGATAATACGGGCTATATCTTTGGCAACGCTTGGCTTTTCGGCAATGCAAACTATCATCTCGGCATTTTATTTACAAGCACACAAAAGTACAAAAAATGTTTCAATGCCCCAAATATTGCGCATAGAGTGTCTACAGTTAGGCAAGATAAGTCCGACAGCGTGCAAAAAACATGCGATTATAGAACATTTATTTTCAAAACATCGTATCTTTGCATACGTATTAGATGGTACAATTAATAATGCAAAATACGGCGAACAACAGTTTTACCCCCATCTTATTGCGCTGGTTCAGCGAGAACAAACGCGACCTTCCTTGGCGAAATACTGCCGATGCCTATGCCATCTGGCTGAGCGAGGTGATACTCCAACAAACGCGAATACAACAAGGCAGGGCCTATTGGGAGCGCTTTATGGAGCGTTTTCCGCGGGTGGAAAATCTTGCAGAGGCCACTGAAGACGAGGTGTTGCGCCTATGGCAGGGGCTTGGTTACTACACTCGTGCCCGCAATTTGCACCATGCAGCGCGGCAAATTGTAGCGAATAACGGCTTTCCAACGACTTACGACGGCATTAGGAAGCTGAAAGGAGTGGGCGATTATACCGCTGCGGCAGTGGCATCTATTGCTTTTGGACTGCCTATTGCTGCTGTCGACGGCAACGTTTATCGCGTGCTGTCGCGTGTTTTCGGCATAGATACGCCCATCAACAGCACCGAAGGTAAAAAAACTTTCGCAGCTCTGGCGCAGTCGCTTCTGCCGCCTGCCGCCTCTTCTGCGTTCAATCAGGCGTTGATGGACTTCGGTGCAATGCAGTGTACTCCCCAATCTCCGCGCTGTATGCAGTGCCCTTTTACTGAGAGTTGCGAGGCTCTTCGTACCGGAAGAACGGCACTTTTGCCCGTTAAACGAAAGACCTTGAAAATACAGACGCGCCGAATGGATTACATATATATAAGGTATAACGACTTCACGGCATTGCGTCGTAGGCCGAAAGGCGACATTTGGCAGGGATTGTGGGAGCCTCTGTTGGTAGAAAACGGCCCGATGCCCGCTCTCGATGGGCACTTGTCGCTGCTACGAAAGCAAGTAAAACATGTGCTGACGCATCGCATCATCCTTTCTGATTTCTATCTTTTGCAGACTGATGCTCGCCCGCTGTTGCCCGAAGACTATGTGTGGGTGCCCGAAAAAGAGGTAGAGAATTACGCTCTTCCGCGGCTGATAGAGCTGTTGCTGGAGGCGGTTAAAACGGTAATTCCCAACAGATTGTACAACACGGAGTAATATTTACGAATGTTATCTGCTACAGATATATAATGGAGAAGTTTTTTTTTAATGTTCAGGCAGCGGCGTTCTGAGCTGTCGTTTCGCACGGATGTCGTCGTTTTGTCAGTGGATATTCTCCCCATGCAGTAGAGGGTGGATTGAATTTGAAGAGGTTGGAAATAAATCTGTTTCTTACCTTTGCAAGGAGAGTAAGTAGCCCGTATTACAAAAATTAAGTTTGGTTTCGGGTGAAAAAAGAAAGATGAAAGATGAGCGTTTGTTGATTATGTGGTGAAGACGATAAGGCTGCATTGACTGTCTGTCGGGAGGCTGACGAACGTGTAACTGCGGTGTAAAGAATAGAGGTGCAGAGAGAATGTCGGATTTCAGTAACCTCTTCTTTCATTAGGCGAGTTCGGGAGAAAAATTATAGAGTATTTCTATCACTCATAGACATTATGTCTGTGCAGCATAGACGATACATTTAAGCTGGATAGACGACTGTTTAGCCAGAACAGATACAAGATGTTTGCCGGTGATAAGTTGAAAGATGTTGAAAACGATCTTGCTTCTGTTTGGTTGAAAGAGTAGGGGGAACGATTGTGTTTCCGTATCTGATGGCTTATGGTCTTTGCAGGTTATCTTGCACATTCGTGAAACCTATCCAAGAGCCATTGGCGTTGTTGGGCTATTGTCATATTGCTGTTGTCGAGCAATATGGCGTCTTCAGCTCTGCGAAGAGGAGATGTTTCTCGGTGTGTATCAATATAATCGCGCTCTTGCACATTATGCAGAATGTCGTTAAAATCGGCAGGCATACCCTTTGCTTTCAACTCATCAAACCGGCGCTGTGCCCTCACTTCGGCCGAAGCCGTTACGAATATTTTCAGTTCGGCGTGCGGAAAGACGACCGTTCCTATATCTCTACCGTCCATCACAACGCCTTTTTCTTTCCCCATCTGTTGTTGCTGTGCCACGAGAGCATGGCGTACGAAAGGAATGGCTGCTATAGGACTGACGTGCGAACTAACCTCTAATGTGCGTATTTCACGTTCTATAAGTTCGCCGTTCAAATAGATATCAGGGTGCATAGTTTTCTTGTTCAGCCGGAAAGAAATATCAATATCGGGCATACATGCCTGCAACGCCTCAGTTTTTATGCTGCCGTCGTGCCGGAACAAGTTTTTGCGGAGGGCATACAGCGTAACTGCACGGTACATGGCGCCCGTATCTACATAAATATAGCCAATCTCGTGGGCTAAGTCTTTGGCCATCGTACTCTTTCCGCATGATGAATATCCGTCGATTGCTATGATAATCTTTTTCATATTTTCAGCATATTCTGCAACGATTTTTGCCTGTTCTTCCGGCAACGCCTATTATAAATTATAGGCAAGACTGACGACTAAAGAAGAACTCGACACATGGTATTTGCCGTATGCAAGGTTAATCTTAAAGCGTTCGAGATTGATGCCGGTGCCCAAAGAAAGCCCCGCACCGTGACGACTTTCATCGTCTGATGTTGTTATATTCATGTCGTGTACGCGACGGCAGTTATATCCGCCGCCAACCCATAGCGTGGGCGAAAGAATTATATCTACACCGAACACGGCATGGTTGATCAGGCTGTATCCCCAGTGATTAAGATCTACCAGCGTTGCCGACAGGCGAAAGGGAGTGTGAGTGATCCGTTTGGTTACCCCCAACTGCAAATCAATGGGGATAGATTCATAATCTTCGTTGAACGCCTTGAGTTGTCCGCCCAGATTTTTAGCTACCAATGAGAGCGACCATTCACGGTCAGGATCATAATAGTTTAGGCCTAAATCTACTCCCATGGCTATGGAATTATAGTTTCCGATATAAGAAGTGATGAATTTCGCTGTAATCCCGCCTGCTAAATGGTCGGTAAGCATGTATGAAAGGTAACCGCTTAGCGCAATATCCTTGGCAGTAAATTCGCCCGTCTGGACATTGTTTGCGTCTACTTCTTTCATTTTCCCATAATTGATGTACTGTGCGGAGGCCGCAACCGACATCTTTTCTTTGATTATCTTATTGAAAGCTGCGCTCAAGGCGTTCACTCCGGCCATGTAATTCATGTAGTTCAGATTGATAGTCTTGTCGCTTACGGTCGACAATAATGCAGGATTGTTGAAGATGAGCGCTTCATCGTCTTCTATCAGCGTGATGTTGTCGCCGCCTAAAGCCGCGGCATGAGCACTCACAGGCAGGCGCAGGAAGTTGTATACCGTCCGGCTCTCTTGGGCATGGACACTGATCGCAGCAAGCGAAAAAAGGAGGGCTAAAGCAACTTTTTTCATTGTTTTTTCGTTAATTTGTGAGCAAAGATACACTTTTTTCAAATATCTACAGTATTTTTGTAGATGAAATCCGTTTTATATAACGGAATAATGTATTGAATATTGTTACATCCTTTGGAAGCGAAGAAAACATATCGGGCCGATTTGGAAAGCGAGCGTACCACGGGTTTCCTGCTGGGGCTGATACTTGCGTTGGCCGTTTTGTTTGCGGCACTCGAATATTCTGATGGCGACAGAAAAACATCACAAGATGACCATTCGATGCTCGACGAGTTGCAAAACGAGATGGATTTGGCACCTTATATGGATAGAAAGGATATGATTTCGGCCACTCCGTCGCCGACATCTCCGTCGGTTACCGAAAGAATAAAGCCCGTGGCCCGCCCTGTGGAGGGTAAAGAGAGCCTTTCTCCTAATACTAATCTGCAGTTTGCAGGCGATGGTGAGGGCATTGCGAAGGATGCTGACGTTACGCAGGCGTTGCCCCAAATTCCCACAGACGCAGACAAACCGCTCAGTTTCCGTGTCGTAGAACAGCTTCCGGAGTTCCCCGGAGGAATGGTAGAGTTTATGAAATGGCTTACCAAGAACCTGAAGTATCCCGTCTTGGCGCAGCAACAACAGATACAAGGCAAGGTAGTCGTTTCTTTTATTGTAAACAAAGACGGTTCCATAGCCAATGTGAAATTGGAGAAATCCGTTCATCCTTTGCTCGACAGAGAGGCGCTGCGCGTTATGCGTATGATGCCTAAATGGAAACCGGGGCTAGAGAACGCCAAGCCTTGCCGCACGCTTTTCGCTATACCTGTGGTGTTTAAACTGTAAATAAACAAAATAATCAATAATAATGACAGCAGACGAGATCCTGAGTATCTTCAACAGATATCTCGATAATTTGCCTTACAACCGTGAACCGAAGTCGCTGTATGAGCCTATTAAATATGTACTTTCATTGGGTGGAAAGCGTATCCGTCCTACGCTTATGCTGCTTGCCTATAACCTTTACAAAGACGATCCGCAGAGCATACTCTCGTCGGCTTGCGCCATAGAAACTTACCATAACTACACTTTGTTGCACGATGATCTGATGGATAATGCCCCGATCAGGCGCGGCCGGCCTACCGTGCATAAGAAATGGGATGCCAATACAGCGATTCTCTCCGGTGACTCTATGCTCGTTTTGGCTTATCATTACATGGCACAGTGTGGCAGTTCGAAGTTGAAGGAAATAATAGACTTATTCACCGAGACAGCACTTGAAATCGGTGAAGGACAGCAATATGACATGGATTTCGAGACGCGTAATGATGTTACCGAAGCAGAATATATTGAGATGATACGTCTCAAGACGAGTGTGCTGCTTGCATGTTCCCTTAAAATAGGAGCCATTTTAGCCGAATCTTCAGCCGAAGATGCCGATAATCTTTATCGCTTTGGTGAGCAGATAGGGCTGGCTTTTCAGCTTCAAGACGATTTTCTTGATGTCTATGGCGATGCCGAAGTGTTCGGAAAAGCTATTGGAGGCGATATTCTGTGCAATAAGAAAACCTATATGCTTATCAATGCATACAGTAAAGCCGATGCAAGTCAGCGGGCTGAGCTGCAGCGCTGGCTTGATGCAAAAGACTACGTGCCGGCAGAAAAGATTGCCGCTGTGACGGCTTTGTACGATGCTATCGGCATCGACAAGATGGCCGAAGCGAAGATAACCAGCTATTTCGAGCAAAGTAAGAAATTTCTTCGTGCCGTACAAGTGCCCGAGAAACGTAAGCAAGAATTGGAGGTTTACGTGCAGAAAATGATGAAACGTAAGTGTTAGGTGCCGTTCTATGCAGAATAACCGAAAACAATACGTGCAGAAGTTTGTTTGCCAAAGGTTGATGAGTTGGTAAAAAATCGCTCGTTGGTAAAATTGAATTTACTCTTGAGTAAAAAATATATGTAGAAATGAAATTCGTTTTTGTCGATACGCATGCGCATCTTGATGGAGAAGAGTTTCGATCTGATCTCGAAGACGTAGTGAACCGTGCCCGTAAGGCAGGCATTTGCAAGGTGTTCATCCCCGCCATTGATCTGAGAAGCATTGAAGGCATCTATGCTATATGCCACCGTTTTCCCGGATTTGCCTACCCAATGATCGGGCTTCACCCCGAAGAAGTGAAAGCCGATTGGCGCGAAGTGCTGACGCAGATGAAGCAGATATTGGCAGTGAGTATGGCGTCTGTTGTTGGTACTCCTGTTGAAACTCGTCTGTCTTCAGCGGGAACAGGCGAAAGATATGTTCCCCCTCCCGTTGCTATCGGTGAGATTGGACTCGATTACTACTGGTCTCGAGAATTCGAAAGAGAACAGCTTGAGGCATTTGAAGAGCAGGTGGAATGGGCCGTAGAATATCGTCTGCCGTTGATGATACACTGTCGTAAAGCGCAAAACGAGTTGGTGAAAATACTCCGCAAGTACGAAGAGAGACTGGCAGGCGGTGTATTCCATTGTTTTACGGGCAATGAGAAAGAAGCCGAAGAGCTGCTCTCGTTCAATAAATTTGTGCTTGGCATCGGTGGTGTACTCACTTTCAAGAGCAGCCATATGCGCGAAACACTTCCCCAAAATGTATCATTAGACCGCATCGTCCTCGAGACCGATAGTCCTTACATGGCTCCCGTACCTCATCGGGGCGAGCGTAACGAAAGTGCTTTCGTAGTTGAAGTTCTGAAACAACTCGCCCAGACTTACAGTGTAAGCGAAGAAGAGGTAGCCCATAAGACCAATGCCAATGTGAAGCGTATTTTCCATATCGGTGTCTAAAGCGTAGTGTCCGAGCTTCCTGTTTCCACATTGGTTATCCTTAAAGAAATATAAATTACGGCCGTAGGCACCCTGTATTCCGCGAAAAAACAATACTTTTGCAACACTCGTTTTTAGGAGAGGTGCTCGAGTGGCTGAAGAGGCACGCCTGGAAAGCGTGTAAACGTCAAAAGTGTTTCGGGGGTTCGAATCCCTCTCTCTCCGCAAACAAGGGTGTAAATCAACGAGTTACGTGATTTACACCCTTTATTACACCCGGAATTCACTACCTTTAAAAAGGAGGCTGTTCTAAAACCGAATCAGATGAATCTTTTGTTTGAAGCTGAGAAGAAAGAATTCAACGTCATTCGCAATAGTACATCGGGCGTTCAATTCTAAAACGCGACCTTTTATTGGAGATGAGACCTCTGCAAAAGTCTTTTTACACCCAAAAGCTACTATTGATAATCAATGAGTTATATTTATAATTTCGCTATCTATATGAGGTTTTGCAGAGGTCTCGGAGATGCATGGTTACGTATTCTTTTGTAAATCTCATTGAGATGGATTACTCCTTTCTGTTGTTCTTAAATTTCTTCCATAATTTAAAGAACCAATAATGATAGTGGCTGCTTATATTACCCTTACTATAATTCTCGTAGTCGAATTTGAGATTCCACCAGATGGTCTGAAGTTTGTCGCAGATATAGAACTCAAACCAATTTTCTGCTTTAGGAGTATAACTGCCATACTTTTGTGCTTCGGCTCTATCTTTCTCTATAAGTTCTCTAAAGTCCACGACATTGACTATATCATCAAAAGAAACATTTCCTTTCTTCTTTTCAGATTTCAAGAAGGAACGAAGTGCTTGCTCACTTTGCAAACTTTGCTTTGTAAACTTTACATGTTCAAATTTTTGAACTTGTGGCTTGTCTGTATCAAAAATACGATATTCTGATTCAACGCCCTTGGTTTTCAACGTTATCAGATATATGACTCTATCTCCATAGGACGAATAATCAATAGCTTGGGTGCTAAGACTATCTTTCCCAAAAACAGAAGAACGTGTATAATATTTGTATGTTTGAATATTTTGAATTCCGAAATTTCCCCGAAGCGACGCGGACAGCGCCGCCGAGTCCGTGG
>CAUUQE010000014.1:0-25925 GCA_963547065.1 uncultured Prevotella sp.
TGGCGGTGTTGATGATTTCTATGTTGCGCGGAACGGCGGGTTCGCTGTAATTGTCGCATGCGAAAGCACCCGTAGGCGACAGGTTCGGGTAATGATAACCGCGCCCGTTGTCGAGCAAGGTGCGCTTGCCGGTCTTGATGTCTACGGCATACGTGTTGCGCTGAATAGGGCTCTTCTCGTTCGAAGCAATAATTACAGTTTTCTTCTTTACGTCGAATCCCAGCATTTCGAGCACTACCCATTTGCCTGAAGTGAGCTGTTTTTGCAGCTTTCCATCGGCAGAAAAGAGGTACAGGTGATTATAACCGTCGCGCTGACTCTGCATGATGAACGATTTGTTGTCCCACGGCAAAAACGTAATAGGGTGCTGGGGTTCCACGTATTTATCATCTGTCTCACGGTTAAGTTCTGCAATCTTGCTTCCTGTCTTTGCGTCGTAGCTCACCAATCTGCAGTCGTTTTGGTCGCGGTTTAGTTCGAATATGTAGATTGTTTTGCTGTCTGGACTCCACGAAACATTAGTAAAATAACGGTCGGTAGGATCGCCTGCCTGTAACGTAGTGATGTTTTTGGATTGTAAATCGTATACCATAACTGTGACTTTATGGCTGGTTTCGCCCGCCATGGGGTATTTGTCGGGATCGTAGAGGGCTATTCTGTGAAAGATATCCACCTGCGGATAGTCGGCTACCATGGTCTGATCCATGCGATAGAAAGCCAACTTGGTGCCGTCGGGTGACCAGAACAGTCCGCTCCGTATGCCGAATTCGTCACGATGCACGCTCTGTCCGTAAACAATGCACCGGCTTCCGTCGGTTGTCAATTGGATGTCATCGCCATTCTGCATTTTTACTATGAGCTGGTTATCTTTCACGTATGCCATGGCTTTTGATGCTTCGTTCCATGCTTCTGCCTGCCAAGTAATGGAGCTGTGCGTAGCCATTTGCCATTCTGCGTGGTGCTTCTTCCAGTTCAAGAGATACATTCTGTTCTTCGTGCGCAGCAATACGAGTGGCTTATCCGCATAGGGGAAAGATACTCGATACAGCGAATGCACCTTGTCTGTAGTACTTGTATCAAGCCATTTGTTGGCATCTGCGAGCGTGAAGAGCACGCTCTCTTTACCTGACACTTTATTTATAATGCTGCATTCTTCGGCATCTAACCTTATCAACTCGTCGCCCCACCACGTAGTGTAGCGGTTTTCAGGCACGAACTTTCTATAGTTTATGCCGCCAAAGTTTAAGTCTTCAAGGGTGAATTGCCTCTGTGCCATGCCTGTAGATGGTATGAATAATGCCGACAGAACTGCTATGTAAAGCCAATAGATGTTATTCCTCATCGTCGTATCTCCTATGTCTTTTGCCGGAATCGCGGTTGCTGTAATCCCGACGTCCGGGCCGTTCGAACTTCTTACCTCGTGCTCCTCGGTCTCTTCTGTCTTCTCTCAAGCGTTCGAAAGAATGAAACTTGAACGACCTGATATCGGCTTCTTCGTTCTCTGCATCTTCCTCCAATCGGCGTTTGAATTCGCGGTTTTCTTTGAAACGATGCTTCTGTGCCATCTCTTTACGTTCTATGTCGGTCTTTACAATGCCTCCTTCAGCGCGGAAATCTTTCATCTTTCCGTCGAATATGGTGTACTTGCGGAATTCGCATTCCAGCGATCCATTGAAGACAGGTATCTTGATCGACGGTTTCAAACCGATCTGTTCGAAGCACTCTTCGCGGTAACTTAATACCCATGCATCGTTGCCCATGAACTCGTGTTTAAGGCGTTCACCGATCATTTTGTAGGTGGCTAAGAGGTTCGGAGTGGATATGCGTTCGCCGTAGGGCGGATTCATAACGATGATACTCTTATTGGCCGGCTTCTTAAAGTCCTTGAAATCGGCCTGCTCTATGGAGATGTCGGCAGACAATCCGGCTGCTCTAACATTAGTACGCGCCGTATTCACCGCTTTCAGGTCTATATCGTAGCCGTAAATATGGTGATTAAAGGGGCGCTCAAGTGAGTCGTCATTATAGATTTTATCGAACAAATTCTGGTCGAAGTCGGGCCATTTTTCAAAAGCAAACTCTTTTCTGAACACGCCCGGACTCATATTGTGTGCTATCAGGGCGGCCTCTATGAGCAAGGTACCGCTACCACACATCGGATCTATAAAGTCGGTGTCGCCCTTCCATCCGGTCATCATAATCATGCCGGCAGCCAATACTTCGTTCAATGGAGCTTCGACTGATTCCTGCCGATAGCCCCTACGATGCAATGATTCGCCGCTGGAATCGAGGCAAAGAGTGGCATCTTCGTCGGCGATATGAATATGAAAGCGCATATCAGGGTTACTTACGGAGATGTTAGGCCGTGTGCCTGTGTTCTCTCGAAATTGATCTACAATAGCGTCTTTTACCTTATAAGTGACAAACCTTGAGTTCCTAAACTCTTCGGAGTACACTACTGAGTCTACCGAAAAGGTTTTTCCCTTCTCTATATATTGGCTCCAATCCACTTTCTTTACCTCTTCGTACACGTCTTCTGCCGAATGTGCCTTGAAATGGCATATAGGTTTGAGGATACGAATGGCCGTGTGGAGTTGAAAATTGGCGCGATACATCATTTCTTTATCGCCTGTAAACGATACCATTCTGCGCCCTGTTTGTACGTTGTTTGCACCCATTCGGGTGAGCTCTTGGGCCAAGATATTCTCTAATCCCATAAAGGTCTTGGCGATGAGTTCAAATTCCATTGTTAGATAAAACTGTTTTTATTTTATATTCTTTATTTTCTTGTCGTTAAGAAGTTGTGTCCTTAAGCGGTTAAGCCATTAGTTAAGGAACTTGAATTCGATGGAAAAATGAATAGCAGGCCATCAGATTAAAAACTTGATTCCTTAGAACTTAGCTTCTTGCAGATTATGAATGTTCACTTATTTTATACTTTTTGGTGCGGGGTTTCATATCTTCTGTTACCCATACATTGGCTCCTACCACGCATCCTTCGCCTATCGTGATGCGTCCCAATACCGTTGCATTGGCGTAAATCACCACGTTGTCTTCCAATATAGGGTGCCTCGGCATTCCTTTGATGGGATTGCCGTCGGCATCAAGCGGAAAGTTTTTGGCTCCCAAGGTGACGCCCTGATACAGTTTTACATGGTTTCCGATGATGCAAGTTGCACCGATTACCACGCCTGTACCGTGATCTATCGTGAAATAGTTGCCGATAGTGGCGGCGGGATGTATGTCGACACCGGTCTCAGAGTGTGCCATTTCGGTCATCATTCGAGGGATGAGCGGCACACCGAGCGTATGTAGTTCATGAGCGACACGGTAGTTTGTGAGCGCTTTAATCGCCGGATAACACGAGATTATTTCGCTATAATTGTCTACAGCGGGATCTCCATCGTAGGCAGCTTTTACATCTGTGGCCAATGTGCTGCGTATCTGTGGTAGGCGAGCAATGAGTTCGGTAGTGATAACATCGGCCCGTAGGCGCCATGTAGGCAGGTTACGGCGCGACTCTTCATCGCAGGTTGCGACGAAGCATAGGCCGGCCAACACCTGTTCTGTGAGTTTTCGATGCAATTGTTCTGTGTTTACACCGATTTGATATTTTATTGTATTGCTGTTAACTGTTGACTTTCCGAAGTATCCGGGGAAGAGAATGGCCCGCAAGAGGCCGATGATAGCTTCGAGTTCCGTGCCGGATGGCAGCGGACTTCCGTCGCGGTATTGATGACATAGACCTTCTAAAGAAGCGGGATCTGAAAGGGCTTCTACTGTTTGTGTCAGTACACGAGTCAAGTTGGAGATACTCATTGCGATGCTTGTGTATCAGTATATTTTTCATGCAAAGATACTGTTTTTACTTGAAAACGGAGAAATGAATGCAAGAAAAATGCTAAATGTGAGTTATGCAAAGGATGATTAGCGATGAACGATGAGTAGATGATGATAAATGAAAACCTTCTCCTGCCTTTCCGGAGTGGGGGAGCGGGAATGGAAGATGAGAAGTTGACGATGAGCGTTTGAGAGCTATATTGTAGGGAGGTTACTTGTTCAAGTCGTTTCATGCAATATTGTTTTCGTGATACATGTATCATGGTTTAGATAAGCAAGATTTCTACGACCGAATTATACTATCTATATGTCGTGCATAGAAGGTATGCCTATCAGACATAGACCGTATGCCTAACATAGATATTTCATAGATGTATTTCAGTTTTTCCTGTTCCCTTTTGTAGAGAGAAGTAAAGAATAGAGATGAATGGTGGCGGGAAAGAGCCGTTGTTTATGCAGGGTAATAAAAAATATATATAAGACTGCAACATTTCATCTGTTGTTTACGTCTAATAAACAAAATTAAAAGCGTGAAAAGATGAAAAAAGTAAATTTGATACTTTGCGGTGTATTGGCAGCAACCGTGCTGTCTTCTTGCGTTTATCGCAGTGAAGTTTTGGGCAAAAGGACAGTTTTGAAAAGCACGCGCAAGACGGGTGAGTTTAATAAGCTGTTGTTGTTTACCTCGTGCAACGTGCATTATGAGCAGGGGGATACATGCTCTGTGCGCGTGGTAGGCGACAAACAATTGGTGAAGAACTTAATTACACAAGTGATAAACAACGAATTGCAGATACGTATGAAGCCTTACAAAGGCGACTTGATACGACTGTTAAATAAGACAGAGTTGAACGTTTATGTGACTTCGCCCGATCTTTTGGCGGTGAAATTGGATGGCTCGGGCGATTTCGAAGCCACGGGCATGGTAGACACCGATACGATGCGCATTGTATTGACGGGCTCGGGCGATATGGATTTTGCCGACCTTATCTGCGACAGGATAGAGGCCACGTTGCGCGGTTCAGGAGATGTAGAGTTGAAAAACGTGCAGGCCGGTTATGCCAACTTGAATTTGTTGGGCTCGGGCGATATGAAGGTAAGACTGAAAAATGCGCGCAATACCGATGTTTCGCTTACGGGGTCGGGCGACTTGAAAGTAGATTTCGATGGCTGTGGCATGGTAAATAGTAAACTTTTAGGTTCGGGTGATATCGAACTAAAAGGCAGGATAAAACAACTAACCCCAAAAACTACAGGCTCCGGAGATATAGAAACGTCAGGCTTGAAAATGGGATATTAGGAATTAGTGAATGTTTTTGGGGGAAGACTAATGAAGCGGACGTAGCGCTCCAAGCCATGTCTTACGGCCGGAATGCGGAAGATGATTTTCTCTAAAACGAATATTCCTACTATGGCAACGGCGATACCTAATAGCACGTCTATTACGTAATGATGACCTGTATATATGGCTGTGAACCAAATACCCATGCAGATTAGCGTAAATATGCATACCGTTTGCCATCGCTGTCGGCTGATAATGGCATAAACGGTTGTAATGAACATGTAGGCTGCATGCAGCGAAGGAACGGCAGCAAACACATTTGCATTGGCGCCGTAGAGTGCGTGGAATATGGGTATGCCCGTAAGTTGGTCGAAACGTCCTAAGCCTGCAACGTTTCCCGGAGTATGCAGAATAGGTTCGAAACCATAGTACATGGCATACCAAGGCGGTGCTGCAGGATGTATATAATAACCGCAGAAGCCCAGCAGGTTGACAAAAAGAAAGGCCAAGGAAAACCGAAGATAGTCTTTACACTGCCCTTTGAAGTAAAGATAAAGACCGAAGCAGAGTGGCAAGGGTACCCAACAAAGATAGAAAAATCCTGCCAGCAGGTCGGCTGCAGTGCAGTGGTGTAGGGCGAAAAACTCGCTCGGAATAAGCACGGATATACCCGATGTGATACCGAAAAGGTGTTTCTCGGCGTCATAAAGTCCGCGTATGTCAATGGCATTCGCCTCGTAGTTGGGCCACAGGCGCATGGCATCGTAGGAACAGGCAAAGACGAGCCACGGCGTAAGAGCTGCGGCTATCTTCCTTGTAGGCCTGAAAGCCACGAGCAAGATATATAAAATAAGGATGTAAATGCTGAACATTTATCTGCCATCCAGTTGCTTGTAGCAATGCCACACACGCCAGAAAGTCGTAATATTGGCCAGCACTGCAATGAGCATCATTGGTACAGAAAGCACCCACAGGTTGGCATAAATGCCGCAGAAGATGGCCCCTACCGATGTTACTACTACTCTTTCGGGGCGCTGCATGAACCCCACTTTGCACTCAATGCCTATGCCTTCTGCCCGTGCACGAACGTAACTTACCATTATAGAGCCTACCATGGCGAGGAAAGTTATTACTCCGCTGCCGATCCATCCGCTGAGTAGGAAGTACAGGGCTATACCGAAAAGCGTGAAAAGCTCGCTATAGCGGTCGAGAGTGGAGTCCCAAAGGGCGCCGAACGTAGAAGACATGTTGCCTATGCGTGCCAAACGACCGTCCATCATGTCGAATAAACCGGCGAAAAGTATAATAAATCCGCCCCATCCAATGAGTGCTAAACTGTTTTCGGGCTTATATGCGGCGGCATAAATAAATACGCCTGTTGCCGCGATATTGAGCAAAAAGCCTGTTGTGGTGATAAAGTTTGGAGTGATGCCTACCTTGATCATGCCCTTTATCAGCGGGTTGATAATTCGGTAGATCGCCTTTTGTAAGAAATCTCTATAGTTCATATCTTTTCTTGAAAACAAATATACGTTGCATTTGATAGTTCCATAACACTGCTACAGCCACTGCTACTACGGCTTTGACGATGATGAAATAAACGCCGGAAAGCTCGGTCAGCAAGAATGTACCGAGGGTATTGAGCAGTATACTGCCTGTCCAAACAAAGAAATACCGCATGGCAATAGTCTTTTTTTTCATACCTATGGCATGGAAAACCCATCGGTAGTTGATGATACAGTTCGTAATACCGCCACTTAGAGCACCGAAAAATATGGCATAAGCATACCATATATTGCAGAAATGCGACAGAAGAATAGTGACACAGAAGTCGATTATCGAGGCTATCCATGCCGAACATTGTGCTTTGACAAACGTGATGAGATTTTTCTTTATGCTGTCCATCGTGCCAAAACAATGATAATAAGACTGTAAATGCCGGCAAGCAGATCGTCTGCCATTACCCAAAAACCGCCGTGTTTGCGGTCGAGCGCGCGTATGCCTAATGGCTTTAATATGTCGAAGAAGCGGAAAATAACAAAAGAGGATGTTGCATATATCAAGTCTCCTGCGGGTGAACAGAGCAGCGGTACCCATACTCCGGCCATCTCGTCTATTACGACTCGGCTCGGATCTTCGCCCCAATAAGGCTCCAATTTATTGGCTGCCCATGTGCCGATCCATGTAAATAGCAGTATTAGAACGAGAGTTATGAGAAACAGAGGAGGGGGATTCAGAATTTGCGCCATGCCTAACCAAATAACAGTGGCAAGGAGTGCTCCTGCTGTTCCGGGCCCCCAAGGCCAGAAACCGGAGCCGAAACCGGAGCCGAATACGACAGCAAGAAGCGGTGGGCGTTTCATATATGCGGTACAAATTTAATGGAAAAATATAAATAACCAAAAAGTTTTATCGCTTTTTACAATATTATATATATCTTTGCAGCCATATTTATTAATATTAAGTAGCGCAAACGAGCTTATAGTTCTATTGATGTGAAGAAAGTTATTGGGATATTTATCATGATAATAGCCTTGGTAACGGATGCTAAGGCGCAGATTTCGGGTGACATTGTAGATACGAATGGTTTTCCTATAGCTTATGCCAGTGCCATGTACAAGGGGCATCATATTGCTGTATCCAGTGATATGAACGGTCATTTCACTATAGATAGGCATGAAGGATGGGCACTTACGTTTAGTTCGATGGGCTTTAAAGCGCAAACGATCAAGGTAGATGCGAAGACTCCTTCTATGATGAAGATCGTGCTGAAAGAGGATACGAAGAACTTGAGTGAGGTACTTGTGAAGTCTCGACGTGGTCGCTATTCGCGTAAGGATAACCCTGCGGTGGAGCTGATGCGGCGGGTAATCGCAGCCAAAAAGCGAACTCAACTTGATAACCATAATTATTATCAGTACAACAAATATCAGAAAATATCGCTGGCATTGAATGACATTAATCCCAACGACGCCATGAAAGGCTCTTCCAAGAAAGCGCAATGGATGATAGATCAAATAGAAACCAGTCCTTATAACAACAAACTCATCCTTCCGGTGTCCGTTGATGAGACTGTAACGCAGCATATTTATAGGAAAGAACCCAAGAGTGAGAAAGATATTATTAAGGGACAACAGAGTCAGGGTATCAACAATGTGATACAGACAGGCGAGATATTGAACACATTGCTTAAAGAAGTGTTTACCGATGTTGACCTCTACGATGATCATATCCGCCTTTTGCAGTATCCGTTCACAAGTCCTATCGGTGAGACAGCCATTTCTTTTTACCGTTATTATATAGAAGATACGGTGTATGTTGACCGTGATTTATGCTATCATTTGCAGTTCATTCCCAACAATCAGCAGGACTTTGGCTTCCGTGGAGACCTCTATGTGTTGGCTGATTCTACGCTTCATGTGAAGAAATGCGACCTCACTATTCCGCATAAAAGCGATGTGAATTTCGTACAGAACATGCATCTAACCCAAGAATATACCAAACTCGACAATGGAGAATGGGCTCTTTCTAAGGATGATATGTGGGCTGAACTGTCATTGACGAGCTTCCTATCAAAGATACTTGTAGTACGTAATACCCGTTTAACGGATTATGCTTTCGACGAACTGCCCAACAAACTCTTCAAGGGTAAGGCTAAAACAAGACATGAGACCGATGCTATGATCCGCGATGAGGCATTCTGGAACCAATACCGTACTGTAGGGCTCACCAAAGGCGAGTCGTCTATGGATGCTTTTGTGCACAGAATGGAGCAATCGAAGAACTTCAAATGGATATTGATTGGCGTAAAAGCGCTGTTAGAGAACTATGTTGAGACCGGTTCTCTTAAGACTAAAAGCAAATTCGACTTCGGTCCGATTAACACATTCATATCGCATAACTTCGTCGACGGCTATCGCTTTCGCCTTAGCGGACGCACGATGGCGGCGCTAAATCCTCACTTTTTCTGGAACGGATATATCGCTCGTGGCGTTTCTTCGCACAAAACGTATTATGGAAGTGAGTTTACGTGGTCGATAAACAAAAAGAAGAATTCGCCTTTTGAGTTTCCCCAACGCAATTTGATATTCGAAACAGCATATGATGTTATGTCTCCTGCCGACAAATTTTTGCTGCATAATAAAGATAATGTGTTCATGACTTTCCGTTCTCAGAAAGTTGAACAGATGTATTTCTATAATCGACAGAAATTATCATTTGTATATGAAACCGATTGGGGTCTCAGTGTGAATACCTCTCTGAAAGCTGAAAGTAACGAAGTTGCGGGTGGTTTACAGTTCATAAGGTTAAAAGATGGCGATGAAACATATAAGATACGTACGACAGAGTATAAACTTGGTTTTAAATTCTGCCCCGGACAAACTTTCGTAAACACAAAACAGCAGCGCTTGCCTATTAATCTAGACAGTCCTGAGTTTACGATTAGCCACACTGTAGGGCTGAAACACGTACTTGGAGGGCAGTATAATCTGAACTTAACCGAGCTTGGAGTATACAAACGTCAATGGCTTGGGAGTTGGGGATATATAGACATGCACCTCAATGCGGGTGCTCAATGGAATAAAGTGCCGTTTCCTTTACTTATTATGCCACCCGTTAATCTTTCGTATTTTGAGGAAGAAAGCACGTTCAGTCTGATGCGTAACATGGAATTTCTCACAGACCGTTACGCTTATTGGGGCCTTTCGTGGGATTTGAACGGTAAAATCCTCAATCGTATTCCACTTATTAAGAAACTTAAATGGCGCGAATATGTGGCTTTCAAGGGTATGATAGGTAAGCTAACTGATAAGAATAATCCATTCTTTGTGCAAAATTGGAATGATGAAATGTTGTTCCGTTTCCCGCAGGGTGCGCATGTAATGGATCCGAAAGCACCATACATGGAGCTCGTAGCAGGTGTACATAATATATTCAAGTTCTTTGCAGTCGACTTTGTTCACCGTTTCAATTACAACGGCCATGCTGACACGAAGAAGAACGGTATTCGTTTCGGTTTCATAATGAGCTTCTAAGCCGTTTTTCGAGAGGAATCCTGTCATCCGTGAAGTATTTCGTTAGCCAAAGAATCTGATATAGATTATACGTTTAAATATGCTTTTCCTTTCGGCTTTCAGTATAAATCATTATCTTTGCAACGAACAGTAAATAGACTTAATAGATAGGAAAACTGGTGATAAACCAGTCCTAATATCAAGATATCGCTAAACGATAAAGACGTATGAGGAAGCTAATAAACCCATGGATAGGGAAAGATGGTTACGATTGTTTTGGCTGTAACCCTGAAAATCCGATAGGTCTTCACATGGAATTTTATGAAGACGGCGACTACATCATTTCATTCCTCCGGCCACAGGAGCACCTACAAGGTTGGGTAAACACCGTGCATGGTGGCATATTGAGCACCATTATCGACGAGATTGCAGGCTGGACAGTATCGCGAAAGCTGCAAACTACGGGCGTTACTTCGCGACTTGAAGTCAATTACCGGCGCCCTGTGGCGGTGACGGAGCAACAGCTTACCGTGCGTGCTCGCATTAGAGAGATGAAGCGTAACCTCGCTTTTATTGATGCATCCATAGAGAACGGTCATGGCGAAACGTGTGTGGAAGGTACCGCCGTGTACTTTACGTTCGGTTCGGATAAGGCACGCGAGATGGGATTCACCCACTGCGATGCGGTAGACGAGCAACTGCTATCGATGTAATAAGGTATGAAGAGATTTCTTTTGGCAGACAGGCAAGGCATTACCCGTGCCGGTCTGATGTTCCTGTTAGGTGCTATTCCCGACGCTGATTATAAGTTTACGGAAGACAAAACCGAACTGATAAATGCGCTATGCGAGACTCCTGACAGTATCGTAGTGCTCGACTACACGCTCTTTGATATCAATGATGCAGCCGAACTGCTGATACTTAGTCAGCGTTTCGGTAATGTCCATTGGGTGTTGTTCAGCGAAGATTTGAGTGCAAATTTCGTGCGTATGGTCATTGCGTCAAGTCCGCAATTCAGCGTTTTACTGAAAGAATCGCCATTGCAGGAGATACGCGAGGCACTCAGTTTTGCCATGCGTGGTCGGCGGTTCATCTGTCAGCGCATGGCAGAGTTGCTGCTCGTACCTGAAACACGCGAAAAGGAGCAGGTGAAACTCACCCGTACGGAGACCGAAGTATTGAAAGATATCGCACTTGGAATGACAACTCGTGAGATTGCCGAGAGACGTTTTTCGAGCTTCCATACCGTGAATACGCATCGTAAAAACATATTCCGTAAACTCGGAGTGAACAATGTGCACGAGGCAACCAAGTATGCTCTCCGCGCCGGATTGGTAGACTCGGCGGAATATTACATCTGAATTTCGGTGATAATGGCGCGTGCAGATGGCTTTATTCAAGTCTTGACTCTCTTTCAAACTCCCCCTGTAAAAGAGGAACAGGGAATGGAGAAAGGAAATGAAGAGAGGAAGTTGAGACTTTTCTCTGCCCTTACAAAGGAGAGTGGTGTCTTGCAGAAATCGGATTCATGCAGGATATAGAGGCTTTTTATCATTCATTCAAAAAACATGTAGTTCTAATCCAATAATGTTTTTCCTTTTTGAAAGAGAAGATAGAAGATGGAGATGGACCCTACAGGTAGAAAACGCAAGAATATGCAACGTAGGATATGAAATCGTTGGAGCAAAGACTTCGATAAGACGAGATTCTCATTTATTTATCTCATCCAACTGTATAAACGAAAAATAATCGTATCTTTGACGGCAATAACAGTGAAGCAAATTTAAACAAGTAATGAAGAATAATTTAAAGACAGCAGTCATGAGTATCTTGAGTTTACTCTTCGGGGCATGTATGCATCACGGCAATATTGAGTCTGTAGATGCAGAAAGTTTTGCCAAGGCTATACGGACAGAGCATGTACAACTACTGGATGTGCGCGCTGAAAAAGAATATAACGATGGTAGAATAGAATATGCCGTAAATGTAGATGTGATGCAGCCCGACTTCTTGGACCGTGCATTGCCGCTACTCGATAAAACAAAGAAAGTATATGTGTATTGTCGTTCCGGTAGGCGTAGCATGAATGCCGCACGGCAACTTACGGCAAAAGGTTTCAAGGTGGTAAATCTCGCCGGTGGAATTATGGAATGGCAGAGCAAGAACCCTTGACTATCGGTTCAAGAACTTGCGGATAGCAGGCATATTCTCGGTGGCTACCCGTCTTCCCTCGTCGTATACTCGCTGCATTTTTGTAGGATTATGGCTGGTATGTGATATCTTTATCTTGCCTTGGGGGCGTATCACTAAGGTGTTACCGCTCTGCTCCTGCTGTTTTACGTAGGCCAACTCTCGGTTGTACATAGCTGATCTGGCAGCCATAGCCCGCAGAAAAGCAGGATACTTATGCAGCCACATCTTCATCAGCCATAGAAGAGAACTCTGTTTCTTTACGTATCCATCGGGCTGAGTCAGCACCACTATGTTGCGTTCGTAGCCTATGCGTTGGAAAAATTCGAGCGGTATAGAGTCGGCAACTCCCCCGTCTAACAGTTTCATATCTCCTATTTCGACCACACGCGATACCAATGGCATCGAAGCAGAGGCGCGTATCCATTCGTTGCATTCGTATGTATGACACATAAGTTTCTTATAAACAGGCCTGCCCGTTGTCACGTCTGTACACACTGCATAGAACTCCATCGGATTTGTATTGAATGCCTGTGAGTCGAATACATCCAGTTTATCGGGCAAATCGTGGTAACAAAACCGTTTTCCAAACATATCTCCCGTTAGCAGGAGAGATCTCCAGCTGCAATAGCGCCAGTTTTTAGCGTAACGCTTATTGTAGCGTATCACCCGTCCTTGCTGGTTCGATTTGTAATTGCAGCCGAATGCGGCACCGGCCGACACGCCGATCAGACCATCCGTCTGCACGCTTTTTTCCATCAGCACATCAAGAACTCCAGCCGTAAAAAGCCCCCTCAATGCTCTTCCTTCGAGTATCAATCCGATTTTCATTATTTATTTTTTTGTCGTTCTTATGGCAAAAATAAGATATTTTTTTGTAGCTTTGTGCAGATTAAACAAAGTTTAAATACCAATAGATATTATTATGACAGGATTTATCGGTTCGATTATTATCGGTTGTCTGGCTGGTTTTATAGCCGGAAAAATTATGAAAGGCGGCGGTTTTGGCTTCCTCTTGAATTTAGTTTTGGGTGTTGTAGGAGGTATGTTCGGCACATGGGTGTTCAGCTTTTTGGGTATCTCGTGGCACGGTATACTCGGTTCGTTAGGCATAGCCGTTGCAGGTGCCGTGCTTATATTGTGGATTGCATCTTTGTTTAAGAAGTAAACAGATATGATATTAAGTACAACTCCGACTATCGAAGGCTCGCAGATTCGCGAGTATAAAGGTATTGTAACTGGCGAGACCATTATAGGTGCCAATATTGTAAAGGATTTTTTTGCGGGTATACGCGATATTATCGGCGGACGGAGCAATGCCTATGAGAAGGTATTGCGAGAAGCTAAAGACACATCGTTGCGCGAGCTAGAGGAGCGAGCTGCCCAGTTGGGTGCTAATGCCGTAGTGGGTATTGACATCGATTATGAGACTATAGGTTCCAATGGCAGTATGCTGATGGTGAGTGTCAGTGGTACTGCCGTGATTATTTAGTCGTAGTGTAATACTTGCACGGATAGTCTTTTTTTGCAATCTGAATGTATATTACGGGGTATGTGTAATATCTTGTAATGATAGGTGGTGTGTCTATGTCCGATAGATCGGTACTCTAATCAGTATAGGTCTACTGCCTGTCATTTATAGATATGCGATCTGTGTTTCATGGGGCGAGTGTATGTGGAACGTGTTATGTGTGGTGAGGAGTGAAGAAAGGCATCCTCGTGGAGTATGGAGAGAGGAATGATGAGTGAGAAATGCCGTGTTTAAGAGGGATATCAATAGTTTTCCAAAGCTTTTTTCAAACGTTCTTTCTGCCGTATCTTTTTGCTCGATTGCAGACGGAAGAGTCTGCCGAAATCGAAAACCGGCATAATGAAGAACGACGTATTCCATCTATGTGCTATCGGATCGTAATATCTGTTGATACAGGGCATTAGGGATAACCACGAATTTATACGCACTTTGGCGTACGCTCCATAGCTGTTAGTGGGCGTAAATATCGCTGTCGGACCGATATTCCTAACGTTTGGCACGAACGAGCCTTGCATCCCGATGGCTATGCGATTACTTATTTGATATTCTGCGCTTGCATGGAATGCCGCCACATTACTGTTCCATATAAAGTTTTGATACTTCCCGACCATAACGCCTCCGCTGAGTGTGAGGTTTTCTTTATGGTAAAATAGGTTGAAGTTAGTTGTTATATTTTGCGATAACCCCTGCACTTGGTTATACGAAGAGCCGGTAGAAAGGTTCAGGTTGGGGGCTATATGGTAAATGCCCAACTCATTTTTCAGAGTTTTAGCATCGAAGTGAAAGGCGGGTGGCGGCATATTGTCTTCTATTGGATTAGAAAGTACGAACCGTTGAATGGCATAATTGTGAAAGTTTACCTCGGGAACATCTATCTTGAGTGGCTCGTTTTTCAGCCATTCTTGGTACTCTCGATTGAGTTCCACGGCTGTAGAATCGTATTCAGATGATATTACCTTCCCATTTTCAGTGTGAAACTGTGTTCGCTGTTTGTCAATTTTCTGTGCTTGCACATGGCATATAGGCAGGTAAAACGTTATGATAATGTAAGATAACTTTGAGCAATACATTTTCAATGGATGAACTTTGACTGAGATGTCGCATATCTTCTGCAAAGTTAGATATTATATTTATTGCGTACAGGTGTCGGGTGTTAAAGTTTTTTATCTACGGTGTTATTTATTCCTACGGATTGTTTAATTGTGTAATAAATAACTTATCTTTGCGATGGCCTGTATGTAAAACGTATGTTTATAGATGATGGAGAAGTATTATCGGTTACTTTTGGCTCTGCTGTTTGCTGTATGGAGCCCCAACGTGTGCAGTCAGAATGCCGATGTAACGGCCGCTGAACTGATTGTAAAGGGTTGTTTATTCGAGTTGAAAGGCCATCTCGAGGCAAATAAAGACAGCATGAGTACACCTATGAAAGACTATGCAAGCGCGTGGGTTTATAGTGCTTTTAACGATAGGTGGGCAGCCTGTCGGACCATTAGACGCTTGTTAGGGCGCCGATCCGATATGTTGACGCCCGGCATACGTGTGCGATTGGTGCAGGAGCTGGCCTATGTGCTGCATCGGGAAGGGCGCGATAAACAGGCTGTAAAGGTGTTCCGGCGATACAATAAATGGGCAGAAGCAGGAGCAGAGCCGGCTTCTGTAGCCGATAGTCGACGCTACGAGGCGCTTTATAAGGCTTGTGCAGCTCGGCCGTTGAATGTATTTAAACGCCGTGGAGATGCGGTTATTCCGTTCCGATTGGACTCTGTAGGCAGTGTGGGGTATACATCTGTTGCTGTAATGATACCCGCCCGACTGAACGAAACGCAGCTTACGGCCTGCTTCGATACAGGTTCGAGCGCAAATGTTCTGTCGCTCTCTTTAGCACAGCAACTGCATCTGCGCCTGACGGATGTGCCTGTAAAGGTGGATGGAGAGGGTAGAATAGAGGGAAGGTTAGCCTTTGCCGACAGTTTGTCGATGGGAAATATCGTGGTTAAGAATGTGCCCTTTTATGTATTCGATAGTCCTGTAATTGGTGTGGAAAGTACTTATAATCTTGCTCATTTGCAGTTTATCTTGGGTATGCCGTGGATACAATCGCTCGGCATGGTGCATGTACGGATGAAAGACCGCGTGATCATTTCGCCCGAGGAGCAACCTTTGCGCCGTGAGGAACCTAACTTGTGTTATTCATTGTCGGGCCGCGTGTTGAAGACCCGACTGTTGCATGCCGATTATGCTTTCGAGGCAGTGCCCGATTTCGGCGCATCTCATACCGTTTGGGGACGTGCTTTTATGGATTCTCACCACGATTATGTGTTGGAATATGGCCATAGTAGAAATGTTGTCTACGGTGGATTGGGCGGAATGAAAAAGGGTGTGGAGTATGTATTGCGCGGATTTGATGTGCAATTAGGGCACCTGCGTCATATGTTCTCCGCAGTTCCGGTGTTCGAACAAGAGGCGGATAATTTGCTCGGAATGGATTTCTTTTGCCACTACCGCGAGGTGGTGTTTGATTTGAAGAATATGCTTTTCTCTGTATATTGAACTATACAAGACGCACACCTGAAAACTACAGGTGTGCGTCTTGCGTAAGATACGAGTGTTAGTCGTTGCCTTTGATAAAGCCGATGATATCGTCTATTATCTTTCCTATGCCTTTCGAAGTGGTGCTGTCAGTCTGTTCGTCTACTTCATCTTTTACTATTTTTCCCATCGAAGATACGATCTTATCGCCCAGACCATTGTCTTTACCGGCCATTTTGGTATTGGTCGAGTCGTTTTCATTACCTTTTTTATTCGTATGGCCGATACCCTTACCGAAGAAATTCCCTTGCTGCAGTTCTATCAGATCTATTATGTCGTCTGCATCTACGGTGAACACGTGTCCCATAAAGCCGTAAGACGTAGTGTGTGAACGACCGTTCCATTCGATTGAAGTGGTGGAATAGACGAGATAGTTGTGGTATTCGAGCAAGTTGTTCATGGCAGTTTCTATTACTCCATTTGCAATCAGTTGGCCCAATATAGCCATTCCGGCTGCGAAAACATTACTGTTTTCTGTCATTTGATGGTCGATGACCTTTGATAATCGTTCCTTAATGATGTCTTTATGAGTCTGTTTCGACGGATTTGTAAAGAGACAGATCGATAGGAAAATGCCTAAGAAAACGCCTGTAATCATTGCTCTCCTGCGCCGCTTGGGGCGCTTCTTGTCATCTTGCAGGGGTGAGATCTGTGACTCAGACCGTGGCTCTACGGGCGGTTGATAGGGAGGTGGCGTGGTTGCTTGGGCGTTGTCGTAGAAGATTTGCTTGAGTTTATCTATTTTCCATGCCGGAGTCCACTCTGTCATACCCTCTGCCCATACCAGTGTATCGGAGGGTATGTTTTTGTCGCGCAGTTCGTCTATTGAGAACGGACCTTGCTGTTCGTTGTTTTCAATAATAAAATATTTCATATCGTTACTTATAAATATTAGTTTCAACGTGTATCTTCAATGAGAAGAGAGCTGTGGCTTTAAAACAGCGTGTTTACAGAATGTATCCGATAGGCGTGCTGTCTGTGGCCGACAGATATATTGTTTATGCTCGATAGATGGGATGCCTATGGCTGATAGGTATACAGCCTATTCCCGATAGCCGGATGAATTGATAGTGACAGGGCATGGAAAGAGTCATGACAAATCGAAGTTTGCGGCCAACAGGTCCCATGCGTCTCTGAAATCAGTCATCTTTTTAAAGAGCAGATTTGCACCTTTTGCAATCAACGAGGCATCGGGTAAAGGACCGCTGTTTACGGCTATGGTGAAGATATTTGCCGATACGCCGGCCCTAACTCCCATAGGTGCGTTTTCTACCACTATGCCCTGCCACGGCTGCAGGTTGCCTGCTTTCTGCAAACCCATTAGGTATGGTTCTGGTGCAGGCTTGCCCTGTTGCACATCGTAGGCTGTTACGATGCAGTTCTCGTTTACAAATTCCTTGAAATCATGGGCCATCCGTTTGATGAGAGTGTGCTGTGCACTGCCGGTAACGATGCCTATTTGCAGACCTTTTTGCTTGATCTTGCGCATCAGTTCCGTTACTCCGTGCATGACAGGTGCCGTGGGCAGCAGGCCGAACACGCGTGCTTTCTCATCGTACATGCGCTGTGCTTCGGCTTCATCGATATCTTTGTTCTGCTGCTGTTTTACGAGCATACGGATCGTATCCACGCCGCGCATGCCCTCTGTGGCGTATGCCTCGTGGGCCGACATACGTATTCCGTAGCCTTTCATTGCCTGTTTCCACGCCGTTGCATGGTTGGGCATGGAGTCGTAGAGCACACCATCCATATCGAAAAGCACGACCTTTGGGGCAAACGTCTTGTAGCCGTGCTTTTTTAAATAGGCTGTTATTTCTCGGTTATACATGCGTTATAACAGATTATTCTTGTGCAAGTCGTTTTTTTATAGCCTTGCTTTCGGCTTCGTATCCCGGCTTGTCGAGCAGTGCAAACATATTCTTTTTGTATGCTTCTACGCCCGGCTGATTGAACGGATTGACGCCAAGAATGTTGCCACTGATACCGCATGCGATCTCAAAAAAGTAGATCAATTGCCCGATGTAGTACTCGTTAAGCTCGGGAACACGGATGAGTATGTTCGGTACACCGCCGTCTACGTGGGCAAGACGTGTGCCCAATTCGGCCATTTTATTCACTTCGTCGATGCGTTTTCCTGCAAGGAAGTTCAATCCGTCTAAGTTCTCGTCGTCGTGAGGAAACAGCATGTTTCTGTTAGGGCGTTCTATGCTGATCACTGTTTCGTAGATGGAACGTTCTCCTTCCTGTATCCATTGCCCCATAGAGTGCAGGTCTGTCGTGAAATCACATGCCGCTGGGAAGATACCTTTATGGTCTTTACCTTCGCTTTCTCCATAGAGTTGCTTCCACCACTCGCTCATGTAATGTAGCTTGGGCTGGTAGTTAACCATAATCTCTATCTTCTTTCCCGCCTGTGAATAGAGGGCATTCCGTACCGCAGCGTACTGTGCAGCGATGTTATCCTCGAAAGGTATGGCCGGTGAAGTGGCTTTTTCCATGTCTACAGCGCCTGTAATCAAGGCATTGATATCATATCCGGCGCAGGCGATCGGTAGCAAGCCTACCGGTGTGAGCACTGAAAAGCGCCCACCGACATTGTCGGGAATAACGAAACTCTTATAGCCTTCTTTATCTGCACATGTGCGTGCGGCACCTTTCTTGGCATCGGTAATGGCCACGATCACATCTTTTGCCTCTGATTTACCGCGCTGCAACTCGCATTGTTTCTTCAATAAACGGAAGGTAAGAGCCGTTTCAGTGGTGGTACCCGACTTGGATATGTTGATTACACCGAACTTCTTGTTCTTTAAGTAATCGGTTAATTCGGCGAGATAGTCCTCTCCTATGTTGTTTCCGGCAAACATAATCGTCGGGTTTCTCTTATCGTTAATGAGCCAAGAGAATGAATTTGCGAGTGCTTCTATTACTGCACGTGCTCCGAGATAGCTGCCTCCAATGCCGGCAACCACTATCACTTCGCACTTTTCGCGCAGTGTTTTGGCGCATTCTTCTATCTCTTCGATGAAAGCGGGTGTAACGGATGACGGCAGATGAAGCCATCCCAAAAAGTCGTTGCCAGGGCAAGTGCCCTTCTCAAGTGCTTCTTGTGCGACTTTTACCTGTGGTTCGTAAGCCTTCATGATGTCCTTTTTTAGGAATTGTGTGGCCTTTGTAATGTCTAAGCTGATACTTTTCATTGTTGCTGTTTATTTTAAATGTTTGATATTCTTTTTATATTTATTCCCATTATGCGGGCTTCATCGGAAAGAATCAGTCAGTAGCTTTATCTCTATTTCGGGGGTGATACGCTCGTAAAGAATATTGTATACCGCATCGAGGATGGGCATATTTACATGCATGTGGCGATTGATTTCCCTCATACACTTGGTGCCGAAGTAGCCTTCTGCTATCATTTCCATCTCGATTTGGGCACTCTTAACGCTGTAACCCTTACCGATCATTGTGCCGAAAGTGCGGTTACGACTGAAGTTACTGTATCCTGTAACGAGCAAATCGCCAAGGTATACGCTGTCGTAAACGCTCCTCTCGATGGGATGGATGGCCGTTAGAAAGCGCGACATTTCCTGCACTGCGTTCGACATGAGTACAGCCTGAAAGTTATCTCCATACTTCAGACCGCTGCAGATGCCTGCAGCTATGGCATATACATTCTTCAATACGGAGGCGTATTCGATACCGATAACGTCGCTAGAAGTCTTTGTTTTGATGAAATCCGAGGAAAGTATGTCGGAAAAAGTCTGCGCCTTTTCCACGTCGGAGCAGCCTATGGTAAGGTAAGAGAGTCTTTCAAGCGCCACTTCTTCTGCATGTGAAGGACCTCCGATGACGGCAAGATGATCGTTAGGCACGTCGTATACTTGATGGAAATACTCGGAACAAACTAGGTTCTCATTGGGTACAATACCCTTAATTGCCGTTATGATGAACTTATCGCGTAGGTCTGTCTTGAGTTTGTTTAGGTGGTTTTTCAGATAGGGCGACGGTGTAACGAACACAAGCGTTTGATATGCGTCGACTATCTTGTTGATATCCGACGACATAAGCAGCTCTTCGATATTGAAATGCACGCTTGTCAGATAGGCTGGATTATGTCCTAATCGCTTGAAGTCGGCTATCCTATCATCACGACGCATGTACCATCCCACGTGATGAGTGTGCTTCACCACGATTTTGGCAATAGCTGTAGCCCAACTGCCTCCTCCGATTATCGCTATTTTACCTATATCGAACATTCTCTTTATTTAAGGTAAAAAGGTGACACCTTAAAGGTAAAAGAGTGAAAGAATAAAGTGATAAAAAGTTTTTTACAGTTTTTTTCTAAGAATAGGATGATTAACTTTTAAGGATAAAGCATTCCCAAAACTTTCTTACTTTTCTATCTTTTTGCTCTTCAACCTTTCTTTTCGTCTCTTTATCTCTTTACTCTTTTATTTTCTTATCCTTTCTCTGTTGCCTTGTCGATCCATGTCTGGAATTCTTCTACCTTGGGGTTATCGTAGCCCAACTTATATTTTTTGTTAATTCCGCATACCTCCATCTGGAGTTTCTGCGCCTTTTCGGCTTTGATATCCGATACAAGATTGTAGCCTGCCTTATTGAAGACGGGCACCCATTCCTCGGGTATACCGATAGCCTTCCATTCTTCTACCGAGCTTTTGGGTATCTTCTTCTCCGGCTTCATCTGCGGGAAGAAGAGCACTTCCTGTATGGTTGTCTTGCCTGTCATGAGCATCACGAGGCGGTCAATGCCTATTCCGATGCCCGAAGTCGGTGGCATTCCGTACTGTAGAGCGCGCAAGAAGTCCTGATCGATCACCATTGCTTCGTCGTCGCCCTTATCGGCCAGCTTCATCTGTTCGACGAAACGTTCCTCCTGATCGATGGGGTCGTTCAGTTCAGAGTATGCGTTTGCCAGTTCTTTACCGTTCACCATCAATTCGAATCTCTCGGTAAGACCGGGCTTAGAGCGGTGCATCTTCGTCAATGGAGACATCTCCACGGGATAATCGATGATAAATGTAGGCTGGATAAACGTGCTTTCGCAGAACTCTCCGAATATCTCATCGATGAGTTTCCCCTTGCCCATAGTGTCATCGATACCGTCCATTTCGAGCTTTTTACAGATGCTCCGTATTTCCTCTTCTGTCTTTCCGTTAAGATCGTAGCCAGTTTTTTCCTTAATTGCATCGAGTATTGGTAGCCGTCGATAAGGCGCTTTAAAGCTCACGAGTTGCCCGTCTATCATTTGCTCAGGCTTACCATTCACGGCAATACAGATACGTTCGAGCATATTCTCCGTGAACTTCATCATCCAATTATAGTCCTTGTATTGCACGTAGAGCTCAATACAGGTGAACTCTGGGTTATGTGTACGGTCCATACCCTCGTTGCGGAAGTTCTTTCCAATCTCGTAAACGCCCTCGAAGCCGCCCACTATAAGCCGTTTTAGATAAAGCTCTGTGGCGATTCGCATGTACATATCTACGTTCAAGGCATTGAAATGAGTGATGAAAGGGCGTGCACTTGCGCCGCCTGCAATGTTCTGCAACGTCGGCGTTTCTACCTCTGTGTAACCGGCATCATCAAGAATTTGGCGCATTGTACGCAGTATAATGGCGCGTTTGAGGAACGTTTCTTTTACGCCATCGTTTACAACTAAGTCTACATAACGCTGCCTGTATCGCAGCTCGGGATCGTCGAAACGGTCGTAAGCCACGCCGTCTTTATACTTTACAATGGGCAAAGGTTTGAGCGATTTGCTCAATACAGTAAGACTCTTTGCATGCACTGATATTTCTCCGGTCTGTGTCTTGAACACGAATCCTTCTACTCCGATGAAGTCACCTATATCGAGCAGGCGCTTAAAAACCGTGTTATATAGCTCCTTGTTATCGCGCGGACAGATGTCGTCCCGTGTGATATATACCTGTATACGACCTTTCGAGTCTTGCAATTCGGCAAAACTGGCCTTGCCCATCACACGTCTCGTCATCATTCTTCCGGCAATCACGACCTCACGTTTTTCACCTTCTTTATACTCGTTTTTTATATCTGTGCTGAATGCATTCGTAGGATATTCGGCTGCAGGATAGGGATCGATGCCCATAGCGCGCAATTCTTGGAGACTTTGGCGGCGTCCTATCTCCTGCTCACTAAGCTCTAAAACGTTCATATCTATTGTATATATTTGTCTTGATCAATGATGCAAAATTACGAAATTATTCCGAACAAGCCTATTATTTATATATTTTTATAGGAACAGCACCGGTAAGGAGTCTCGGTAGACCTATGGTGTATGGGGCATAGGGCAACGATCTAAGCCAGATAAGTTTATAATGTAAGGCCAATAGATGTGTCATGTAAGACCGGCATGGCAATGAAATAAACCGTGTATTTATTTTGTCATTTTGTGGAGTTCGCGTAACTTTGCAGCCCGAAATATGGCATATTTAGGCGAAATAATATCCTTGGGCGTGGCTTTCTCGTGGACGATAGCCGCCTTATCCTGTGAGGTTGCGGCCAGAAAGCTCGGTGTTGTGGTAACCAATGCGTGGCGTATGCTGTTGGCGCTTGTGCTTTCCATGTGCCTTATGTGGTGGGTTACGGGTTCGCCGATGCCCGTTTATGCGCAGTCGGAAGCATGGTTTTGGCTGCTTCTTTCGGGCGTAGTGGGCTATTTCTTTGGCGACTGGTGCCTCTTTAACAGTTATCTTACCATTGGCTCTCGGTACGGACAGCTCTTCATGACGCTTGCCCCGATGTTCACAGCCATTGCTGCTTGGGCTCTGTTGGGGCAGCATCTGAATGCGGAAAGCATCGTGGCCATGGTCGTTACACTGTCGGGAATTGCCATATCAGTGCTTAGTCGTGGCGAGGGTAAACGTATGTCGTTACAGCTTCCGTCCAAGGGTGTATTGTTCGGAATAGGTGCAGGTATCGGGCAAGGACTGGGCTTGATATTGAGCAAGATAGGGCTTGATCATTATACGGCCGACGTGCCTGTGGGCGTTCTTCCACAGGTAGAACACATCTTGCCGTTCGGTGCGAACCTTATACGTTGCATAGCCGGTTTCGTTTGTTTCGGTCTTTGGCTCATTTTGAAGGGCGATGCAAAGCGTTTTGCCTGCGGGGGTGTCAACGGTAAAGCTATGGTTGCACTCGTTATAGCGGTACTTTCGGGGCCACTCATCGGCGTGGGTTTCTCGCTTATGGCGGTGCAATATACGGCTGCAGGTATAGCAAGTACGCTCATGGCCACTACGCCTATCATCATTTTGCTGCCCTCTTATTACATATTCCATCAAAAGATAACGCTCAAAGGGGTAGCAGGTGCGGTTATTTCAGTGGTAGGCGTGTCGCTTTTCTTTTTGCTTTAAAGGGTGAAAGAAAAGGCTCCTGTCTCTTTTTATCATATCTTTTTCCTCTTGTTTTAGGGAATCTTGATTTCCTTATATTTCTCTCTTCCCATTGTTGGGAGCACAGCCTGTCAACCTTCTTTTGGGAATCTCTCCGCTCAATAAGAGGAGAATGGGAATATTCCTCTCCTTGGAAAAAGGAGATAAGGAGAGAGATGATTTAATTTATTTGTTTTATAAAGTTTCTTTCTGTCTCTCCTTTTCCCATGAGAAAAGTACTATGTTGGAGACTTGTTCGTAACTTATTGGTGTTGAATATGTTGCAGACGATTTCCTTAGAGTGCCTGTCTAACGGACTTAAAGTGGTAATATAAGCGGCTTAGACGAGTACTCTGATAAGCTTAGGTGGTATGTCTGTCTGAGATGGTGTGTGTAGTTTAAACTACCGAAAGAATGCTTTGAACGATAAAGAAAATCGCTACGATAATTCCGACAATGATACCAATCACCCGTTTATGCCCTTGACGTAAGGCGCGGATGAAGAGAATGAACTGCATGATTAGACTATACATGGCAAACAGAAAAAGAAATAGCGTAACTGCCCATGTTCCCCATCTTATCCAGCCGGGCGAAGAAAAAATGGCAAAGAATCCACATAGTCCAGATATGTAGTAGCTTATGGGGAATAGTATAGCGTAAACATACCAAAAACGGTCTTCATGTGAGAGTTGTTCTTCTTCTTTTTTACGGTCTTGATCCGTCTTTTCTTTAGGCATATTCATAGGGTTTATTGATGTTATTTCCTTGTTGCAAAGTATTTCCACAGCGGTGCTGCCATCAATGCTTGGTGGAACTCGTCGGCTTGCAGCATGGCAAGAACTTCGCTGCGTGGTGTAGGTATCACCTCTATGTCTTCGCTTTCGTCGAGATGTTGCCCCGAGACACGTTCCACACCCGTGGCAAGAAAGCAGTGACAACGGTTGGTCATCAAGCCCGGATTGGGCATTATAGTCATGATATTTGTCCATTTACCACCGCTATATCCCGTCTCTTCAAACAATTCACGCTTGGCCGCGTCGAGCGGTTCCTCACCTCTTTCGATCACACCTGCACAGATTTCTGTAGATACTTCGCCCGCCGCGTGGCGCCATTGGCGTTCCAAAAGGATGTTACCCTCACGGTCTTCAGCAATTACATTTACCCAATCGGGGAATTCCAATACGTAAAATTCATTGAAAATCTTGCCGTTCGGTAGCTCTACCTTGTCGCGTCGTGCCGTGAGCCAAGGACGTTTGATGAGGTAATCCGATTGTAATGTCTTCCATTTCTTGATAGTCATGCGATGATATGTAGAATGATTATGCTTTTTCTTTGAGCCACAGACCGAAGAAACGATCATAGACTATGTAACCCTCTGGCTTATGATAAACCAGCTGTTTATCGGTAAGAGCCTTCATAGCCGTTCTGACAGAACTCACTGCACGCAACCTATATTTCGAGATAAATTCGTGGGCAAAGGGCGAACTTACGCATTCTTCCTTGGCTATAGCCTGCAACAAAAGGGCTTGGAGCTCTGTCAGCGAGGCATAGAAAGTTTGGAAAACACTCTCTTGTTCATCGGTTAATTCGCGTATAAGCCGGTCTACGAACATCGTGTCTATCGTCTCATTACCGTATTGATACGCTCTGTTGAGGATAGACTGCACGTACCACGTAATTCCGTCCACCTTATTATATAGATAGTCGAAGCATTCTTTGGAGATATTCCTATGCTGTTTGCGAAAAAATCGGTTGGCAAATTCGCGATATTCTGTGCGGTCGACGCTGTCGAGGTGCATGATTTGCGAACTTTGAAAGAACGGACGATTGGCCGAGGTGAACATTTCTTCCATGATATGTTGCATGCTTCCCGAAAACACGAAGTACACATTCGGCAGAAACTGTATATAGGAACGAAGCTCAGCCTCTATGCCTTGGTCGGAATAATTGAGTATCTGTTGGAATTCATCAATAGCAACGTAGCACCTTTTCCCTGAAAGTTGCATGTATTCAAATATCTGTTTGAGCGTCTTGGTGGCCTCTGTAGGTTTGATATCCAG
>CAUUQE010000015.1:0-24976 GCA_963547065.1 uncultured Prevotella sp.
TGGGCTACCCGGTCATGATCGGCGGCGCCATCGGCGCCCTGGTCCTGGGCCTGGTTTTCTCCTTCAAGAGTGTGAACTGCAGTGTGCTTTTTTTTTTATAAGAATTTTTTTTTTTCATTAGTAAAAGTATTAATAAAGCGACTCCACCATAAAAACCTATTTTACGTATTATAAGATAAGAACCGAACAAATATACCAACACCAAACACAATGCAATAGAAATAGACCCGATAGCCAATGCAGCCCATTCGTCAACACTCATCAGATTAACAAGTGAATGATACCAAGTGATAAAAAACATCTCACTTTCAGGTGTAATCTTATCAATAGTTCGACTTTGGGCGAATTGTAAGTTAAACCTAATATCCTTATCGCCAGGTGACAACATGTAGGCACGCTCATAAGCCAAAACTGCTTTAGCAATATTATTGGTACGAAAATAAGCATTACCTAAATTATAATACAAAGCAGGTGAAATACCTTGCTTCAACAGCTCTTCATAATCTTTAATTGCCTGTTGATAATTACCTTTCTTATATTCAAGATCGGCATTTTCTTTTGTTACGGCAAAAGAAGACAGAGATACGAGCATAAACATTATAAACACTAACATTGTACAATTTAAATGCACTTTTGTTTTCTCATTATGTTCTTTCTTCATCACTTCCTCTATATCCATAATAGCTGTCATAGCCGATTCGAAAGTTTTATTCATATTACCAGCGGCATCTCCAGGAGCATAACGTTCGAATTCACATTCGTCAAATGCAGAAATAAATTTACCTATTGTCGCCCTGTTCACGTCGTGCTCATATAAAGTTTCAGCAATATTATCCCGAGAGAGCTGTTCTGCGGGTATATTCAATTTATCACCAACATATCCCCAAAGGGCGCGCAATATCTCTTCGTAGAATTCATTTTGTTTCCCTGCTTGCATTAAACTATTTGCCTTTTTTAAACGTTTAGTTGCCACTTGATTAGCTTTTTTACCACGCTTCTTTACAATGTCAGCATTATCTATAGCTCGCTTACGAAATATGATAAGGAGAGTCATAAAGGCAACTAACGGTATTAAAAGACTTATCCAATATATGCTACTCCCATAATAAAATTTACCATCTCTGTATAATTCCGTCTCTCCCAATTTAAGAGTATGAATGTCTTTATCCTCATCTGATGAATAATCGGCTATACCTCCCTCCTTTCCATTTCCTTTTTCAACCATCAGATTGAAAGATCGGGTTTTAAGTGTCTTGTATGCATTAAGAGATGTATCATAATAAGTAAATGAAATCGCAGGAATAGTATAACTTCCCTGATTACGAGGGACGATAAGAAAATCATATATCATGCTACCTTCAACACCATTCGCTGTAAGCTTGGTTCTATCAATAATTTTGGGATCATATTTATCAAAATCTTTTGGTAATCGTAGCTCTGGTTGCTTTATCAATTTTAAATTGCCTATACCATCCACAATTACACGCAATGAAATAGGATCACCAGCCTTTACATGTTCATGATTCATCTGGGCTGTGACATTAAATTTACCGACTCCACCAGAGAAATCTGTAGGATGATGAGGTAATGGATCTACTTGCACAGTAACACCGGGAGCAACAATATTACGCTTTACTTCTATGTAATCTGAACCACCATTGAAAAAAGCTTCCAAAGGATCTACAGAGCGATTCCTCTGTACGACAATACCTTTAAACGTAATACTTGGTATCTCAAGTCTACCCGTCATTTGTGGATACATAACATATTGACTCCAAGTTACGCAACGATAATTTCTACCATTTACCTTTTCTAAATGAAAACTCTTTTGTTGGGGAAGTTTTACCTCCTGAGTATGAAAACCGTTAAGATCCGGCATTTCTCCATTAAATTGTGTCAACTCAACTAATGTATAGACTTTATAGGTAAGCAAGATAGGTTCTTGCTCATACACCCTTCGTTTATTAGCACTAACTTTTATGAAAAGATCGTTACCAGATATCGCCGAACCAGCTGGACGTATCTGTGAAGCATCATAATCATTATGCATGGTTGGTGCACCTCCATTATTACGCGCTTTTCCCGAAACAGTAATTTTAACAGGTCTTGATGCTATTACTTTACCTTTAACCACTGCATGTGCTACTGGGATCGTATAAGTTCCACTTTTCGGAGCATAGAGAGTGTAAGTAAAAGTTATAGATGAATTATTACTTACATGTCCATTGTCCAATCGATAATCTAACTGTCGCGATGTATAAGGCCCTGCTATAATATCAAAAGCAGCGGGTATATTACCCGACTTAAAATCTTCTACTTCATCTGTATTAACCATATACGCAACTCGGAAATTTTCACCGACAGCTACATGTGATGGAGCTGACACTGTAATGCGTTGTGCCAATACGACACTTTGACTACATAGTAGACATATCATTAAAGTGAATATGTATCTGAAATAACTATTCATAATGCAACTATATTAAAAGATATGACCAATATACATCAACCTTTTCATTACCAATTCTTCTGTAAATGTCTGGAGGGGGGGCGTTGCATTGCCTGCTTGAGACGTTGTTGAGTAGCTTTTTCCTCCTGCATTGCCGCATTTAGAAGTTGCTCGGCATTATCTTTACTCATCTGTTCCTTAGGTTGCTGCTGTCGATCCTCTTTATTTTTATCTTGTTTCTGATTTTCTTGCTTACTTTGTTGTTTATCTTTATTCCTCTTATTTTGATTCTGATTTTGCTTCTGGTTTTTCAGAAGTTTCTTACAAAGTGCAAGATTATAGCGAGTTTGATCATCATTGGGATTATTTTTTAAACTTTCTTTATATGCTTCTATAGCCTCACTATACATTTGATGCTTTTGACATACAACACCGATATTATGGTAAACCATAGCTTTCCGATTTTTCCCTGTCTCTATTTTTCCGGCATTTTGGAACAAACGAACTGCAACGGAATCTTTCTGTTGTTGCATCAATGCACATCCCAAATTATACATTGCTTGTGCATTATTGGAATTCTTATCCAATGCTTTTCGATATTCCACTTCAGCCTTTGCATAATTCTGCTGATGAAACCACCTATTTCCATTACGAATTAGCTGTCTGTCATTCTGTGAATAAACATTATCACACACTGATAAGACAAAAAATATTAGTATATATGGTAAGAATTTTGTCATTTTCCAATTATCTCCTTTTAAACAATCGAACATTTTTCAATAGTGGATTCTTACTTTCAAGAATACAGATATCTGCTATCAAAAGTAGTAATATAAGGATAGCAAAAGCTATAAACTGCTCATCATACGCACTGTAAATCACACTATCACTTTCTCCTTTTTGGAGTTTGGCCAACTCGTCGTTTAATTTTTTTTGTGCATCACTCGTGTTATTCACATGAATATAAGTCCCACTACCAGCCTGCGCTATTTCTTTACACATTTGTTCATTAAGTTTTGTCATGACTGTTTGTCCTGATGCATCTTTCAAATAGCCACCATCCCCCATAGGAATAGGAGCGCCATTAGTATCACCAACACCTAAGATAAAGACATTTATCCCTTTATTTTTAGCAACTTTAGCCGCTTCAATAGCTCCACCTTCATGATCTTCACCGTCAGTAATTACAATAATGGCCCTACCCACTTTCTCTTGTTGAGTAAAACTTTTCATAGCCAAATTAATGGCACCAGCAATGTCAGTTCCCTGCGTTGCAATCAATGAAGGATCAATATTCTGCAAGAACATTTTAGCACTGACATAATCGCTCGTTATCGGCAACTGAACAAAAGCATCTCCGGCAAATATAATTAACCCAATCTTATCATTAATAAAATTATCCACCAAATTCTCTACAAGCAACTTACTTTTCGTAAGACGAGATGGTGTGACATCCTCGGCCAGCATTGAATTCGAAATATCTATTGCTATCATCGTCTCTATACCGTTCCGTTTTTCATGTGATATCTTTGTCCCCATCTGTGGACGGGCAAGCATAATAATCAATAAAGTTAAGGCTGATAGGAGCAAAAAGAATTTAACTGTTGGTCTATATACAGATACATCTGGCATCAATTGTCTAATTAATTCTATATCACCAAATATCTTTAAATCCTTTTTCCTACGTTGCCAGGCAGCAAACCTAACAATTACTAATACTGGTATTATTAATAATAGCCAAAGATATACAGGATCTTCAAATCTTAACATGCTTTATTCTTCATTAATCATCTACACAATTCAGTACACCATTTTATACAATTTAAGGTATACGTCTGAATACTGTTGTTCTCAAAAGAATTTCAAGTAATAAAACCAAAACTGCTATTATAGCAAAAGGTTGATATGCTTCATACCATTTAGAAAATTTCTTAACATCCATCTTTGTCTTCTCCAACTTATCTATATCATCATATATCTGCTTAAGCTCTCGGTTATTGGTAGCACGATAAAAATTACCATCAGTAATCGCTGCAATATCATTCAATGTTTTAGTATCTATCTCCACTGGCATGTTGACATACTGTACTCCACCAGCCACAGGCATAGGATATCTTGCCACTTTATTAGTACCCACACCAATAGTATAAACTCTTATACCAAGACTTTTTGCTATTTGAGCAGAAGTCATAGGTGACAGGTCTCCTCTATTATTACTACCATCAGTCAGCAGAATGACAACCTTACTCTTAGCTTTTGAGTCTTTTAACCGCGAGACAGCATTAGCTAGCCCCATTCCAACAGCCGTACCGTCCTGTATTAATTGTCGGGCGGCAATATCTGTACGCACATTCTGCAATAAATTAAGAAGTGAGGTATGGTCCGTAGTCATCGGACATTGTGTAAATGCTTCCCCAGCAAATATCGTTAGACCGATATTATCATTAGGTCGATCGGATATAAAATCAGCAGCGACAGACTTCGCCGCTTCTATTCGATTAGGTCGTAGGTCTTCAGCTAACATCGACGTTGAGACATCCATAGCTAACATAATATCTATACCTTCTACCGTCTTTTTATCCCATGCATTATGTGTCTGCGGACGAGCCAATATGATAATAATAAGTACAAATGTTATACAACGAAGCAACATTGGCAAGTGGATTAACCGAACGCGCCAACTCTTTGGTGCAAATTGATAAGCATATGTATCACTCATTTGCATCGTTGGTTCACTTTTCTTACGATACATAAAATACCACAAAATATAGGGTATCAATAGTGACAATAGCAAGAAATATTCTTTATTTACAAATTCCACTTCTATTTTATTTAAACATTAAAGAATACAAAACACATTTAAACATCTCTACACCAACAACTTATAGCAATTATAAGCTACATAAACAAACAAACAAGCAGAAACGATAGCGATTACATACAATAATACCTTTACAACCTGTCGGTCACGACGTAATCTTGCCTCATTGTCACTTAACTCAGGTATGATAGGCTCTTCAATTGCCTGTTCTTCCATTTTTGTCTGATCAATAAAGTTGATAGCATTAACCAAATTCAGATCATTCTCATTGATTAACGTAGAATATTTGGCAAACTTTACAAGATCTGCAGTTTGGAATAGTTCTTTAAGTTCATCTATCATCTTTTGATCACCTGATTCTTGTAAATGGAATATGATCTCAGAACTTGTCATTTCCATAGCATTAAATCCAAAACGCTCTTTGATATATTGGCGCAATGTATCAGTTAGAAGAGTATAATATTCCTTTTGATTCTCAGAGGCATTCATACGTTCTGACTTTATTTTATCTATTTCATTCATAGCCCGTTGGTGTGCAGGAATATGTTTTACAATTCTGGCATATATAACAATCGGCTTATTTTGTTTCAGCCGGACATACAAATAGCCCCCTACTCCAGCTAGTATTACAAGAATTAGGCACAACCAAAATATTAAACTCCATTCACTCCATGAAAAAGGATTATTTTGTATATCTTTGGGTGGAAAAAATTGATTAGGATGGAGTGTGTCTATATCCATTGTGATAACTTTCAGTGCCACAGTGTTACCTTTAACAATCTTATTATCCGCTTTTACTTCCATACCCGGAATAGCATAAAGCTTTTCTTCAAATGATGTAATTGTATAAATTTTTGAAATTTTTATCATATTATTATCCAACGATGTGGTATCATTAGCAGAAACATGGAGCACCTCTATGCCGGGAATAAGATCATGGGAAGTCTTTAATACTGGAAATATGATGGAAGTACCCTTATGGACTGTTACATTTAAAGTTAAATGTGCCTGCTGGCCAATCATAATTTCAATAGAATCAAGAGACTGTACAACCGATGCCTGTGATAATATCGGCAGCGTATAGACTGTACAGCAGACTATTAATATAATGTGTCTAAAAAAAGTCAATCTTATTAACTTACTAACATTTACATATTTCTCATATATCATACGTCAAAACTATACAAAATTTACTTGTCATCAATTAACCTCTTCGAGCAAATAGAGCTATCATTGCTCTTACATAATCTTCATTCGTAGCAATACTTATCCAATCTACATTACTTTTAACAAATGTTTCTTGTAATTCATTTTCACGCTCTATCCAGTAATGTGCATGGGCTCTTCGCAATTTCTTCGAAGCTGTATCTATAAACATCTCATAACCTGTTTCTGCATTTCTAATTTTCATGAGCCCAATATTAGGTAGAAATCTAGCCGATGGATCATATACTTGGATAGCTACAACATCGTGCTTTCGATTGGCAATTTGCAACTGTTTCAAAAACGACGTCTGTGTATAAAAATCACTCAACACAAAAGTTGTACAACACCGTTTCATTACCTTTGTAAGATACTCTATAGCTACACCGATATCTGTCCGCTTACTTTGAGGATGAAAATCAAGCATCTCACGTATAATATAAAGTATATGTTTACGTCCTTTCTTGGGAGGAATATACTTTTCTATCACATCCGAAAAGAAAATCACACCTATCTTATCATTATTTTGAATAGCACTAAAAGCTATCGTTGCAGCAATTTCAGTGGCCATATCACGTTTAAATTGATGTGTTGTACCATAATCTAAAGAACCAGAGACATCAATAAGAAGCATAACCATAAGCTCACGCTCTTCTTCAAAAACCTTTATAAATGGATGATGGAAACGAGCTGTGACATTCCAATCGATATCACGCACATCATCACCAAACTGATATTCCCTTACTTCTGAAAATGCCATCCCCCTCCCTTTGAACGCCGAATGATACTGTCCTGCAAAGATATTCTGGCTCAATCTACGAGTCTTTATTTCTATCCTGCGAACTTTCTTCAAAATATCTTGTGTTTCCAATCTTCTATTTCTAATTATGTTTGTAACAGTTCAACCGTTATGGTACCTCCACCTTATTAATAATACTACTTATAATATCCTCATTACTCATATTACTAGCTTCAGCCTCGTAGCTCAAACCGATACGATGGCGCATCACATCATGGACGACAGCTCTTACATCTTCAGGAACTACATAACCACGGTGCTTAATAAATGCATAGGCGCGGGCAGCCTTCGCAAGATTGATGCTTGCACGTGGAGATCCTCCAAAAGTTATCATATCTTTCAATTCCGACAATCCATAACGTTCAGGAAAACGACTTGCAAACACGATATCTGCAATGTATTGCTCAATTTTCTCATCAATATAAACCTCATTCACTATCTTTCGTGCGTCTAATATTTCAGTAGTAGTAGTTACAGGAGTAATCTTTGGAAATGCCCCCTGCAAATTTTCACGGATAATCAACTTTTCTTCATCGATTGTGGGATAACTGACAACAACTTTTAACATAAAACGATCTACCTGTGCTTCTGGCAACTGATACGTTCCTTCCTGCTCTATTGGATTTTGAGTCGCCATAACAAGGAAAGGATTAGGCAATGAGAATGTTGTCTCACCTATCGTTACTTGATGTTCCTGCATTGCTTCAAGCAATGCACTCTGTACTTTTGCTGGAGCACGATTTATCTCGTCAGCCAATACAAAATTAGCGAACACCGGACCTTTCTTGATTTGGAACTTCTCATCTCTCTGCGAATATATCATGGTTCCAACAACGTCTGCAGGAAGCAGATCAGGTGTAAACTGTATACGACTATAATCCGCATCTATAAGCTGTGCTAGAGTCTTTATCGCTAGAGTCTTTGCCAATCCAGGTACACCTTCAAGCAAAATGTGCCCATCGCTTAACAGTGAAATAAGCAAAGAATCTATCAGATGCTTCTGCCCTACAATTACACGGTCCATACCCGTTACTAAATTAATAACAAACCCACTTTGCTGTTCTATCCGCATATTTAATTCACGAATATCAATCGATTCTGCCATACTATATCTATTATAATCTATTATAAAATTTAGCGTTTAAAAAATCGAAAGCAAAAATACGATTAAAAAAAGATAACCGCGAACGATGTAAACTAAATTATATTAAAAATGTTTCTAAGCATCTATATTTTGAGAACTTTTAACCTTTCTTATTGATAAGACAAAAACGATTGAATAAAAACTATTATATTTATCATTAATAATACAATAAAATTTAATTAAATATCATAATTCCGTCTATTTACAATAGGAGCCTTAGAACATTCTTTTTTTATTTGAAAGAGATCTGGTAGCTCTTATAAGGGAAATATATTACATTTAACCTTTTTTAGGTATTATTTCTAAGTCGCTGATAAGAATTTAATTACCTTTGCACTTAATAAAATATTAAATAAAAAATATTAAATTACGAATATTATCATTATTTCAATTCATCTTTACAATAAAAAGAAAAATTGTCTGTTTTAATAATAAATGAAATAATATATAAAAATACACTATATGATATGAAAAAAAATGCACTATTATTTGTCATTCTACTTTTCGCCATTGCCAGTTACGGCGAAAAAAAGGAAGCGGTAGTTAACGGTTTGAGATTTACTATTGACACCGATACAAAAGAAGCTACGATGGAAAGTAACTACTACGAGGAAACTACAATTAGCGTCCCCGATAAGATTATTTGGGAAGGGAAAAAATATCTTGTAACATCTATTGGAGTCGAATGTTTTAGTGAATGCAATAATTTAACAAGTGTAATTATCCCATCATCAGTAAAATCAATAAGCGCTGGTTGCTTTAGTTATAGTGATAATTTAAAAACTATTACTCTTCCCGCTTCCATAACTTCATTGGGAGAAGATTGCTTCAACGGGTGTCAAAAATTAGAGGAAATCACGATCCCGCCTTTACTCACATCACTACCTCTTAGATGTTTTAATCTATGCACAAACTTGAAGAAAGTCGTTATACCGAAATCCGTAACATCGATAGGTAACGAATGTTTCAAATTTTGTACAGAATTGATAGACGTTACCCTGCCATCCAATCTTACTACACTGGGAGAAGATGCCTTTCGAGATTGTGAAAAACTAAAAAATATAACATTGCCTTCGACACTAACATCTATAGGAATGAATTGTTTTGTGGATTGCAAAGAGCTAACTAGTATCAATATCCCAGCTTCGGTAACTTTTATTGGAGACGGGTGTTTTGGTGGGTGTAATAGTTTGACTACTTTCATCTGCAATGCCACTACTCCACCTAAAGTTAATATTAATGGATTTAGTCCATTTGGAGATATTGATAAGAATTGTACTCTTTACGTTCCTAAAAATTCAGTGGCAACCTACAAGGCTACCTCAACATGGAAAGACTTTGCTAAAATCTTAGCCATTGGTGATGATCCCAATGGCATTGATACACCGGAAACATCCCAAGTAGGAATTGTTGTACGCGAAGGTACAGTCAGTCTATTAGGATTAAATGATAGTGAAACCGTTACATTCTACACCATAGATGGAAAAAAGATAGGTAATGTAAAAGCTGTAAATGGTACGACAACCTACAATGTTTCTGGTAATCAGATGGTCATTGCTAAATATGGAAATGCTAAGTTGAAAATATTAACAAAATAATAATTCTATTTAAACTAATAGGCTTTTGACAATCAAATAAATTATTAAAGTAAGAAATAAGATCAATCTTTCTATAAAAGTAACTGGATTTTTCAATAAAATTTGTCATAGGGCATAGGGAAATAAAAAATAGTGGAAAGATACAACGAACCTATGCCCATCATATTCATTCTTCCATTAGGAAAATTTACAAATTATATTTTTCAGTAAATTAATGGGATGCAACATCTACATGGGTAGAAACGCATACTTGTAAGAAAGGCATAGAAATAATCTATATATTTTTTAGGCAGAATATATTAAAGTACAATTATTACATTCATTCGGATTTGTAGAATTAAAAAAATATATATAAAGCCTCTATTTACTATAACATATAATAATAATATCAACGAATAACAGACATATCTATATTACTTTTTTGTTCTATATAATAAATATAGAATAAAAAAGTGTAACGATACATACCCGCTACACCTTATATAATATATCAAACAATTTAATTTTTAATTCCCTTTAGATTTCCCACCCCACAGCGGAAGCACCAAGAACTGCTGCCGAAGAACCATCAAGTCCACTGATAAGGAACTTTGCCTTATTTTTAAAGATGTTAAGTACATGTTTATCATAACTCTCTTTCAACGGTTTCATTAGTAAATCTCCGGCTTTTGTAAGTCCTCCGAAGAATATAAATGCCTCGGGAGAAGAAAATGCAGCAAAATCAGCACATGCCTCCCCGAGTAATTCGCCTGTGAATTCATATACGTGCTGGGCTAGTTTGTCACCATTACCAGCTGCAATAGATACATCAAGCGATGTAATGTCTTCCGGATTCATATCTCGGAGAACAGAAGGTTCTTCTGTGGTATTGAGAAATTCACGTGCTGTACGTGCCACACCTGTAGCAGAACAATATGCCTCAAGGCATCCCTCGCGTCCACATCCACACACCCTTCCATTTTCACGACGAATAATTGTATGCCCGAGCTCTCCTGCAAAGCCGTCGCATCCATACACGAGTTGTCCGTTAACAACAATACCAGAACCTACTCCTGTACCAAGAGTTATCATTATGAAATTCTTCATTCCCCGAGCCACACCATAAGTCATTTCACCGATGGCAGCTGCATTTGCATCATTCGTAAGTGCTACGGGGATACCCAATTTTTTAGAAAAGAAATCTGCCAATGGCACGATACCATTATGTCCCCAACTAAGATTTGGTGCGAATTCGATAGTTCCTGTATAGTAATTACCATTAGGTGCACCAATGCCCATTGCCTTAATATTATCTATACCGCCTACTTGGTCAATAATAGCCTGAAGAGCCTCTACAGAAGCATCTACATATTCGTTTACATCTTTATAAATCTGAGTTTTGATTGCTGTTGTAGCTTTAATATCACCTCGGCTATCTACAATACCGAAAACAGAATTCGTTCCTCCTAAGTCTAAACCTATAACGTATGGTTTCAATATTTCTTGAACGTCCATGGCTTTACTTTTATTTTTAAGTTAATAATGATGTTTTGTTTCTAAATAAAAAGTATATAATTATGAAAGCAAAGGTATTAAAAAACTCCTATCAAGCAAACTTTTAAAAGGAAAATTTGCCTATATCACATAAATTTTGCAATTTTGCACCCAATATGCCGTTCGAGTTTCATATAGATATAATAGATTTAGTACTGAAAGGTCTGCTTATCGGTTTTTTAGCATCAGCACCTATGGGGCCCGTTGGTATTCTTTGCGTACAACGTACACTAAATAAAGGTAGGTGGTATGGTTTTGTTACAGGGATAGGTGCATCAATCAGTGATTTTATTTATGCACTTATTACAGGATTTGGAATGAGTTTTGTGATGGATCTTGTAAACAATCCGAAAAATCTTTTTATCCTAAAACTATCAGGAAGTATTATTTTGTTATTGTTCGGGATACACTGTTTTAGAAGTAATCCTACAAAGAACATGCATATCAGTGGTAATCAAAAAGGCTCATATTTCTACAATGGTCTTACAGCCTTTTGGGTAACATTCCTCAATCCACTCATTATCTTCCTGTTTATGGCAGCTTTCGCCCAATTCACTTTTGTCATTCCCGACCATCCGTTCGAGATGACAATAGGCTATCTAAGTATTATTACCGGAGCCATCATTTGGTGGTTCGGACTTACATGGTTTATCGATAAAATTAAGGGAAAGTTTGATGAAGACGGAATATTACTGATCAATAAAATAATCGGTAGCATCGTTATTCTTTTTTCACTGGTTATACTCATTGGAACAGTATTTAACCTCTATACCATACATTATTGAGAAAGAAAACAACAAGGTCTCTATAAAATATCCCAAAGTAAAATATCTTACCTAATAATTTTTCATTGTCAAACTTGATCACATGTTTATTGCCCAAGAATTAAGACGTAAAAATATTGCTGAATACTTACTCTATATGTGGCAGGTCGAGGCACTGATCAGAGCTTACGGTTGTTCTTTAGCACGTATTCGCCATGAATATATCGATAAATTTGATTATACCGACAAACAAAAGAAAGAGGTTACAGATTGGTATGGCAATCTTATACGAATGATGAACCAAGAGGGTAAACGCGATGGAGGGCATCTGCAAATCAATGCAATTATTGTACAAGATATGATGGATTTACATACCCAACTACTGCAAAGCTCCAAATATCCATTTTATAATGCCGAATACTTCAAAGTTCTGCCTTTTATTGTTGAACTTCGAAATAAGGGAGACAAGCAGATCAACGAAATAGAGACTTGTCTCGATGCTCTGTATGGTGTAATGATGCTTCGGCTTCAAAAGAAAGAAATCACGCCCGAAACGGCGCATGCCGTACAAGAAATCACAATTTTTATTGGTATGCTGTCCGATTATTATATCAAAGAACAGACTGAAGGATTAGAATTAGAGAACAATTAACTGGCCGAAAGGATAACATCCATCCCCATAGACAAAAATATTGAATAAAATTATAAATAAAAAACATAGAAATTCTCATCATGAATATTTTAATTACAGGTTGTAATGGACAATTAGGTAACGAAATCCAGTTGCTTGAAGAGGAAAATTCTCAATATCAATGGTACAATACTGATGTAGCAGAACTTGATATAACCAATTATAATACCATAGAACAATATCTTCAACAGCATAAAATCAATGGAATTATAAACTGTGCAGCCTACACAGCCGTAGACAAGGCCGAAAGCGACAAACAATTATGTACTGCACTAAATGCTGAAGCTCCGGCATACTTAGCTGCAGCAATAGAGAGACTGGGTGGTTGGCTAATACAGATAAGTACGGATTATGTCTTTGATGGTACTAAGCATACTCCTTATGTGGAAACAGACATGCCATGCCCTGACAGCGTGTATGGCAATACCAAACTTGCTGGAGAAACTGCAATACGCCAAATATGCAAAAACACAATGATTATTCGTACTGCATGGCTATATTCTACTTTTGGCAACAATTTCGTAAAAACCATGATCAAACTTGGAAAAGAAAAAACTGAGGTGGGTGTTATTTTCGATCAAATCGGCACACCAACCTATGCTGCCGACCTTGCCAAGGTTATTATGACAGCTATCAATCAAGATATCGTACCGGGAATCTATCATTTTTCTAACGAAGGAGTTATCAGTTGGTACGACTTTGCTAAAGCTATTTATCGTATCAAAGGCATCACTACTTGCCACGTAAAACCTCTACACACAGCAGAATACCCTACTCCAGCCAAGCGACCGCACTATAGCGTCCTCGATAAAACTAAACTGAAACAGACATATAAGATAGAAATACCATATTGGGAAGAATCTCTTGAACGTTGCATCGCAAAGATGGATCTTTAAGATATTTAACCGATAGAATAATAAAAGACAAATGAACGAAATACAAAGACGGCGCACTTTTGCAATTATTTCGCACCCCGATGCGGGTAAAACCACTCTTACTGAAAAATTTTTACTCTTCGGAGGCCAAATACAAGTTGCCGGTGCGGTAAAAAGCAATAAAATACGCAAGACTGCAACAAGCGATTGGATGGATATAGAAAAGCAGCGTGGCATCTCTGTATCTACTTCTGTCATGGAATTTGACTACGAAGGCTATAAAGTAAATATACTCGACACGCCCGGTCACCAAGACTTTGCCGAAGACACTTACCGCACACTGACAGCTGTAGACTCGGCTATTATCGTGGTAGACTCAGCAAAAGGAGTAGAAACACAGACGCGCAAACTAATGGAAGTCTGTCGTATGCGCAACACACCGGTTATTATTTTCATCAATAAAATGGACCGCGAAGGACGTGATCCATTCGATCTGCTTGATGAATTGGAACATGAGTTGCAAATCAAAGTACGTCCGTTATCGTGGCCCATTGGACAAGGAATGCGGTTTAAAGGTGTGTATAATATTTATGAAAAACAATTGAATTTGTTCACACCCAATAAACAACGAGTAACAAAGAAAGTTTCTATAGATATAAACAGTACGCAACTTGATGAACATGTGGGGGAACGTGAGGCCGAACACCTGCGCAACGACCTTGAACTTATAAACGGTGTGTATTCCGAATTCGAAGTAGATAGTTATTGTGCTGCCAAAGTAGCACCGGTATTTTTCGGCAGTGCACTTAATAATTTCGGCGTACAGGAATTACTTGACTGTTTCGTTAAAATAGCTCCACCACCCCAACCAACGCAGGCCGAAGAACGTAAAGTACTCCCTACAGAACATAAATTCTCTGGATTTATTTTCAAAATTACGGCAAACATTGATCCCAACCATCGATCCTGTATCGCTTTCTGTAAAGTATGTAGCGGAAAATTTGTTCGTAATCAACCATACCTACATGTACGGATGAATAAAACCGTACGTTTCTCATCCCCTACTCAATTCATGGCTCAACGCAAAAGCACAATTGAAGAGGCCTATCCCGGTGATATTGTTGGACTACCTGATAACAATATTTTCAAGATTGGTGACACATTAACCGAAGGCGAAAAGATACACTTCCGCGGACTTCCTTCGTTTTCTCCTGAAATGTTTAAATATATAGAGAACGATGATCCGATGAAATCTAAGCAACTTAATAAAGGTATCGAACAATTGATGGATGAAGGAGTAGCACAACTGTTTGTTAATCAGTTTAATAATCGTAAGATTATTGGTACCGTAGGACAGTTACAGTTTGAAGTAATACAATATCGGCTCGAAAATGAATATAATGCCAAATGCCGTTGGGAACCAGTGCATTTGTATAAAGCATGTTGGATAGAAGCTGATGACATTACAGAACTTGAAAACTTCAAAAAACGAAAATACCAATACATGGCAAAAGATCGTGACGGACGTGATGTTTTCCTTGCAGATTCTAACTATATGCTACAAATAGCCCAACAAGATTTCAAAAATATTAAATTTCATTTTACATCAGAATTTTAATTGGTAAAGATATAGCATTATCTGCATCAAGGCATAATATCGAAATACGTAATACACTAGTCTTCAATACTGTATTTCTTTTAAATAATAGAAAACTCTATTTACCTTTTCTGTCATTGATTAAAGCAACTAACAATAACAAACATTCTTCCGAAAAAAACAACTATTAAAACATAAAATTCTTTTTCATACTACTTTATCCAAAATAGATTATTTTTTCATACGATCTATAATTGGCTTTTTAGAAAATTGTGCATGTTCAAGGCAGCCCGTCGCCCGTCGCCCATAGCGAGAATCACCGTGGCACCACCCCTTACGATATCGCCTCCAGCATAAATATTCTCAATAGAAGATTGCATTTGCTCATTAACAACGATCGTATTTTTTCTACCAAGCTTAAGTCCTTTTATACTCTTAGGCACAAGCGGATTCGGAGATACACCGACGGCAACAATCACCTGATCGAAACCAATACTTTTTGTTGAACCCAAGATCGGTTCTGGGCTACGTCTGCCACTCTCGTCTGGTTCACCTAAACGCATCTCTTGGAGCACTGCTGCTTTCACAGCTCCATTTTCATCTGCCAAATACTCTATCGGATTGTGTAAAGTGAGAAACTTGATACCTTCTTCCTTAGCATGCTTCACTTCTTCGATACGTGCTGGCATTTCTACTTCGGAACGACGGTATACCAACGTGACATCGGCACCGAGACGTTTGGCTGTACGACATGAGTCCATAGCTGTATTTCCACCACCAACCACAAGAACTTTTTTACCGATATTGATAGGTGTATCTGTAGAAGGATTAGCAGCATCCATCAGATTGACACGAGTTAGATATTCATTGCTCGACAGGATATTGATACTATTTTCCCCCGGTATCCCCATGAAATTAGGAAGGCCAGCACCCGAACCGACAAATATTCCCTTGAAGCCTTTTTCTTCCAAGTCTTCTACAGAAATAGTCTTGCCTATGATGCAGTCGGTTTGGAAGCGTACACCTATCTTCTGCAAATTCTCTATCTCGACATCCACAATTCGGTTCGGCAATCGGAATTCGGGAATACCATACTTCAACACACCTCCGATCTCGTGTAAAGCTTCAAATACATAAACGTCATACCCTCTTTTGGCCATGTCGCCTGCAAAGCTCAATCCTGATGGACCGGAACCGATAACTGCAATCTTAACGCCATTCGCAGGAGCGATTTCTGGTAATGATATGCTACCACTCTCCCGTTCATAATCAGCAGCAAAGCGTTCCAAATAGCCAATGGCAACAGCCGGCTCGTTCATTTTCAAATGAATGCATCTACTCTCGCACTGTTTTTCTTGCGGGCATACACGCCCACAGACAGCCGGTAAAGCGGAGGTGTCTTTCAATACTTTTGCGGCTGCGAGAAATTGGCCACGTTCTATATTTTTGATAAATGATGGAATATTGATATTAACTGGACAGCCCTCAACGCAAGTTGGCTTGGCACAATCGAGACATCGTTTGGCCTCTGTTAGTGCCATTTCTTTGGACAGTCCCTTATTCACTTCTTCCAATTGTGTCGTAGCACGGTAAGTAGGTTCCAACTCTGGCATAACAACGCGTTTGATTATCATTCTTTCTCTGGGTTTCATGGAAGAGCGCAGGTCCTTACGCCATTGCGAATTTCGATCGGTGAGTATCTCTATCGTATCATCAACAGGCTTTTCATCCATGCTAATTCGACATTCCTCTATGTCAGAAAAAGCATTCCTTGTAGGATTGAGATGTTCTTCATACCGTTCTAACTCTTCTCGCTCGGCCTCTTTGAATGTACCCATACGTTTGAACATCTCATCCCAATCGACAAGCATACCGTCGAATTCAGGGCCGTCGATGCAAACGAATTTCGTCTTTCCTCCAATTGTCAGACGACAAGCTCCGCACATTCCCGTACCATCTACCATGATGGTATTGAGCGAAACATCGGTAGGGATATTGTATTTCTGTGTCAATAGACAACAGAATTTCATCATAATAGGAGGCCCTATTGCAAAAGCTTTATCTATGTGTTCTTGGTTGATAAGTTTTTCAATTCCGATGGTTACAACACCTTTCTCCCCATAGGAACCATCATCAGTCATAATGATAATTTCATCAGAGTTCTTACGTACTTCGGCTTCGAGAATGATTAAATCTTTTGAACGCCCTGCAAGCACGGAGAGCACTCTGTTGCCGGCAGCCTTCAATGCTTTAATAATCGGTAACATCGGTGCAATGCCTACACCGCCTCCGGCACAAACCACAGTACCGAAGTCCTCAATATGGGTTGGATTACCTAAAGGGCCTACCACATCTGTAATATATTCTCCTTCGTTTAAATTACAAAACTTGATAGAAGATAATCCAACCTTCTGTATAACAAGGGTTATTGTACCTTTCATAATGTTGGCATCGGCAATAGTGAGAGGCATGCGTTCACCTTTCTCGCCAACTCTTACGATAACAAAATTTCCAGCTTTCCGACTCTTGGCAATTAGAGGAGCTTCAATTTCAAAGAGAAATACTTTTTCTGAAAATTGCTCCTTACGTACAATTTTATTCATAAATGTCTTTGTATCAAGAGAATAGTTGTGAATATCTAATCCTCATATTACCCGAAGTTCTTATCATCTATCAAATCGAAACCGCAGTAAGGGATGAGTACTTTAGGTACACGGATTCCTTCCGACGTTTGGTTGTTTTCAAGAATTGTAGCAACAATACGTGGTAAGGCCAATGCTGAACCATTTAATGTATGGCATAATTCGATTTTTTTATTGTCGACACGACGATAACGACAGTGCAAGCGATTAGCTTGATAACTTTCAAAGTTCGATACCGAGCTAACCTCCAGCCAACGTTTTTGTGCAGCACTCCATACCTCGAAGTCATAACAGATGGAGGAGGTGAAACTCTGATCACCACCACATAGTAGAAGAATATGGTAAGGAAGTTCCAATTTTTTGCATAAACTTTCTACATGATCAAGCATTTCTTGTAACGATTGGTAAGAATGTTCTGGGGTATCGATACGCACTAATTCTACCTTATCAAATTGATGTAGACGATTCAATCCGCGTACATCTTTGCCATAACTTCCCGCTTCACGACGAAAACATGCAGAATAGGCACAGTGCTTAATAGGAAGTTCTTTTTCCTCAAGGATGGTATCACGAAAAATATTTGTTACAGGAACCTCTGCTGTAGGTATCAGATAGAGATTATCTAAATTAGCATGATACATCTGCCCTTCCTTATCAGGTAACTGACCGGTACCATAGCCACTGGCCTCGTTTACTACGAAAGGAGGTTGCACTTCAAGATATCCGCTTTTGCGAGCTTCATCAAGGAAGAAAGCTTCAAGTGCACGTTGTAGGCGTGCCATCTTACCGATATAAATAGGAAATCCCGCTCCCGTAATCTTCACGCCAAGGTCGAAATCTACCAAGTCATATTTCTTACAAAGATCCCAGTGGCACAGCGCATCGCTCGCAAGTCGTGGTATCGTCCCACCTTCTTTTACAACAATATTACTGCTTGCATCTTTACCTTCTGGCACCTTTTCGTTTGGAACATTCGGGATTGTCAACAGAAGCTCCGTCAATTCTTTTTGTGCGGTCGACATTTTCTCTTGCAATTTATCGTCGAGTACCTTGAGTTCTGCAACACGTACTTTCGCTTCATCAGCCTGTTCTGGGTGTCCGTTTTTCATCATTACGCCAATTTCCCGCGCTAGAACATTCGCCTGCTGTTTATTCCGGTCGAGTTGCTGCTGTGCATCCCGCCGTCTCTTGTCTATGTCAAGCACATTTTCTATCGTTTCGCGTGCATTGTTGAAATGTTTCTTTTCCAAGCCTCTGATCACGCGTTCTGTTTCTTCACTGATAACTTTAAGTGTAAGCATTTGTTCCTATTTTTATTTGTTATAATTATTTATCTGAAAATACACAAATTATTTAATATGACAGAAAACTTTACAAATCCCTTAATTTTATGACCTTTGTAGAGTCATAGACAAATACAAAATTAATTAAAAATTTTAAGCACCCACATTTGGTTAAGTAAAAAATCTATTTGGTAGGAAAAAAATACAGAGTCTCAAATATAGCAAGTGTAATATTCCTCTTAACATTTAATCTTTTAGGTAAGATAGTTTTTAGACCTTTTCTATGATTTTGGGGTTCTGAATAAGCTTAAGCTATGGTTTACGCTTATTCTTTACAGTAGAATAATATTTAATCACACTATAAGCATTGTAAAGTCCTAATTCACCTGCTTTGCTCAAATCAGCAATGCCATCAGCTTTATTACCAATGTAAATCCACGCAAGACCACGATTATAATAAGCTTCAGCCAGTCTAGAATCAAGTTTAATTGCTGTAGTATAATCATCTACAGCTTGCATATATTCTTTCTTCATAACATACAAATTACCACGATTATAGTAAAGATATGCATTTCGGGCATTAAGTTTGATGCCCTTATTAAAGTCTTCCATAGTCTTACTCACTTTGAGCTGTGTATCTATTCCTTTGGATGCATCGAAATTATTCATCATAGTTTGGCACACAGCCCGTTGCCAATAACCTATTGAGGAGGTACTATCAACCTGTAAAAATATAGTAAGATCACTGATTGCAGCATCATAATTCTGTAATACTCCATAAGCCACGGCACGTTCGAACAACAGATCATGCATACTAGCAATATAATGAGCATCTACAATCTTTGCTGTAAGAGAATCTATCATATTAAAATAATCCTTCGACTGTGCCTCATTCAATCGGGCTGGATTACACGTGATATACACACAGCGTACCGGTTTAGCTTGATTATTGAACATCTCTACTTCACGTTCAAAGGCTTGATATGACTTTACACCATTACTATAAGGCAGATAAGAAATCTCATACATCGGCATGAACGATACGTCCACATTCCTATTTTGTATCTGTCCACGATATTCACTTTTATACTCATGATCTACTGTATTTTCATCTTCCACTACTATTTCATTATACTTTTCGGGGTTGATTTCACTACGTTTACGCATTTGACGCAGTTTATTCTTACTCCACCGCTGTTGTACACCAATACGTTTATTCATCTGGGCTTTGAAAATACGAAACTCATCAAGTTCGGCCTTGGCTGTTTGCCCTAATCGTCGATAGCAATTAGCCCGATAAGACAGACCGGTCCAAAAGTTGGGAAATTGATCTATCACAAGAGAATAATCACGAATGGCTGAACGCAAATTACCAGTACGATCGTTTAACAATGCACGATTGAAAATTGCCATGAAGTTCTTTGGCTCTAATTTAATAACATAATCAAAGTCTAAAATGGCTCGATTGTCATCTCCAAGTTGCATACGAAGCAACCCACGGTTATAATGAGCAAGAAAATTCCTGTCGTCCAACTCCAAAGCCTTATCATAATCGGCCATTGCTCCACGCAGATTATTGTAGTTCAACCGTGCGAGTGCGCGGTTCACATAATTGTTCACCGTATTCGGCTTCAAGTGTATTGCCCTGGAAAGTTCCTGATCTGCATCGCGCCACTTACGCCTCGAAAGGCTGATATAAGCGCGTGTAGTCCACGAATTACCATCATAAGGGTCAAGTTCTAAACTTTTGTCAAGCCATTCTGTCGCTCGTATCGTATCTTTCTTTTGCAAGTAGATCTCCGCCTTTAGGGTATAAGCATTAGCAAACTTTGCCCATTTAGAAACGATTGTGTCAACTTGTAGTAATGCTTGATCATATTCTTTCATGTTCATCATACATATTGCACGATTGAACCAATAATTCTGTATCTGCGGATCTATACGTAAAGCCTGCGTATAATCTATAATAGCATCCTTATACTTTTCCTGTCTTATACGCGAAATAGCCCTTAAGTCATAAAGACCGTGAACATAAGGATTCAACTTGATAGCCTCAGTTGCGTCGTTTTCAGCACCCACATAGTCATCAAGATAGAACTTAGCTACTCCTCTATACTGCCAAGGTTGATATAAGTAAGGCTTCAAAGAAATAACTTGATTGAAATATTGAATTGAAAGAACATAATCTTCATAGTGGAGTGCAACCTGTCCACTCATGAGCAATCTGTCGGTATTAAACTGTCCATAGACGTGCGATGACAGACATAAAAGTACCCAAACTATGAACTTTTGATACATATCATTCAGACAAGTCTACTTACATACTGGTTTCGTGCGGTATGAACAACGATACTTTCCTTGCATTATAGCTTTGAGTTTTCCATTAATCATCTGTTTACGAAAAGGCGACAAACGATCTACAAACATGATTCCATCCAAATGATCAAACTCATGTTGCATTACTCGGGCAAGATACCCTTCTACCCATTCATCATGAAGAACGAAATCTACATCCATGTATTGCACATGAATACGCGATGCACGCGTCACCCCCTCATGTATACCTGGGATAGAAAGACATCCCTCTTCTATTGTTTCTTTCTTATCATTATCGTCAAATCCTATGATATGAGGATTAATAAATACCTTTCTAAAATTCTTATATTCAGGCAGATCTCCACTTAAAACATCAAGATCAATCACAACTACTCTGATGCTTTTCCCTATTTGGGGTGCAGCCAACCCAACACCATCTGCAGCCGTAAGCGTCTCAAACATATCTTCTATTAATTTTTCCAATTCGAAATAATTCGACTCTATGTCTTCCGCCACTTTACGAAGCACGGGTTGTCCGTATGTATAAATAGGTAATATCATTCGTCATTCAAGTATAATTTCAAAAGCGAAAAAACAATTCTAATTCTATTGATACTGCATACAATATTTATTTCCTTGAGGCCATCCAATCTTCAAGAATAATTATTGCACTGATTTCATCTATCAAAGCTTTGTTTCGTCGTTCTTTTTTTTTCAGTCCACTGTTAAGAATTACCCTATGTGCAATAACTGAAGTAAACCGTTCGTCGAAATATTCAATGGGTATTTGTGGCATTGTCTTACACCATTTATTTACAAACTGTTCTACCCTTTGCAAATTTTCGCTCGGTTGCCCATTGGGCTGCATCGGCTTTCCAATAACAATACGTTCCACTTCCTCACGTTGGACATACTGTCTAAGAAAATTAAATAATTCAGATGTAGTAACAGTCGCCAATCCCCCAGCAATTAACTGTAATGGATCGGTGACTGCCACCCCCGTACGCTTTCGTCCGTAATCTATAGAAAGTATACGCGCCATAATTGGCAGATAAATTTTATCGTAACAATTCGAATAATCGTCACGTCAATTACCACCCAATAAATCTACTTATTATTTATTTATTGTATAGCAACCAAGCATCAGGGTATTTACTGCGGAACTGATTACGAGATGCAGCTGCCTCGGCTTTTGAAGTGAATGTAGCCGATATTACACGATACATTTTATTATTCGGATTATAAACTATTTGTGCATCACAGCCTGTTGATTTCAACGTGTTCTGGAGCCCTTCTGCATTAGCCTTTAAAGAAAAAGAACCTACAACAACACTAAAATCCTGCAAACCAGCTCCGTTAACAAGTTGTACATTTTCTGTCCTAACGGATACATTATCCACATTATCTACAACAGTCGTCTGCGTAGCAGGCTTCTCTGTCAACGGTGCTACAACAGGAGCTTCTAACAATGGTGGTTCTTCCTCCTGCTGCTGCGTGCCTCCTTGGGCCTGTGCTTTTTCATACATTTTACGATAAGCACTTTCACTCGATTTACAACCAGTGAAAACCAATGCTATGCACAATCCTGCACAAAAAACAAAACTTTTCTTCATATTCTATAAAATTATTAGAGATTAAAACTATATTATCCACTTACGTTGCGAAAGTACAAAATATCTCACAAACACATGGGAAAAGCCTACATAAAGTTTGTTAAATCAAATAAATACAGACATTTTAACAAAAAATGGCAATACTTATTGCTATCAATAACAAATCTTTTACTATATTTGTTCCAAATATTAAATATCACATATAATAATTTAAAATATTAATTTATGAAAACATTAGGTTATATTAGCGCGTTCCTTGGCGGAACCATTGCCGGAGCAGCATTAGGTCTGCTGGTTGCACCTGCAAAAGGAGCTGACACACGTAATAAAATCGCCGATGCAGTAGACGATTTCTGCAAAAAACACGATATCAAACTATCAAGAAAGCAAGTAGACGACTTGGTAGACGATATCAAGGATGCTGCTACAGACACTGAAGAATAAAACATCGGCATGTTCTCTAACGACAAAAATATAGAAACGATAGGGCAACTTGCCAAAGTAATCAAGCATTATATCGGGCTTCAGACTGAGTTCATGAAACTCGATATAATCGAAAAAGTAGTACGGCTCATTACGGCCATTGCGCTTACACTCGTGCTGTCATTACTCTTTATATTGACACTTATATATTTGTCTTTTGCAGCTGTATATGCTTTACAACTTTCTGTAGGTATATCATTGGCATTTGCAATTGTAGCAGGTTCCTATTTCACGATATTCATACTATTCATTCTTTTCCGTAAACAGTGGTTGGAACGACCTGTGGTGAAGTTTCTTGCAAGTATTTTATTGGACAAATAAGAATATGGCAAACTATAATTTAATTACACATATCCCTGAAACAATCCATTCGCTCGAAGAACTGAGACAGCGAAAAGACTTGTTACGAAGTGATATACAAAAAGATGAAGAACAAATTAAAGAACTTTGGAGCAATTTATTTTACAGGTCTGATAATTTTATGTCGTCTACTCCTTCAAAACGTATATCCAACCTATTGTCCACAGGGGCAAGCATTATAGACGGTGTACTTTTGGGTTGGAAGCTTTACCGTAGGTTTAACGGAGATCGTTTGTTCGGTAAAAGGCGGCGATAAAGCCTTATATCACATTTCATTCAAATTATATACAAGGAAAGATATCTACGAGTTATCTTTCTTTTTTATTATCTTTTTTATTTATCCTCATTTCCTTTTATAAGAAATAAATACTATTTTTCATCTTATTTCTGCAAGTGATACTACAGCAAAATTAGCAAATATAAAAAACGTTACCATTTTATTTATATCGTGTAAATACCATATAAATCACCTTTATATATTCTCTTTCAGACTTATATCATATACTTATCAATGATATAACAGCATATAAATCCAATAACCTTTATACCACATCCCATTTTTCGATGCAAATCTTTCTTTATTTCCATATATAGCAATAAAGGAGTAAGCCACCCTGTCACGTAAAATCAAGATACCGAACAATATCTTTTATGACATTCGCGGATACTGAAGCAAGGAATTAGTTTCATTCTTTCCACAATTACGAAACAGACATGAGAACTCTATAAAACATAAATTTATAGACAATAAAAAAGGAGTACCGCTGTACTCCAATCTTGTTAACCTTAAATCTAATACTATGAA
>CAUUQE010000016.1:0-24457 GCA_963547065.1 uncultured Prevotella sp.
AAGGTGTACACAAACAGCTGCCAATAACCAATCTTTAACATAGTATTTCGTTGCTCGGATATAACTCAGATGGAGAGAATATCAAGGATAACATGTTGCGATACCTACCACCTTCATGTTGTTTTGCTCTGCATGAAGTCATATTTTGACCGTATAGTCTGCATGGATAAGCTCATTATAGATGAGAAGGAAAATTTACATACCTTGTAATAATTTGAGTGTATCACTGGTATAGACATGCTGTCTGTTGACTTTAGACAGTACATTTAAAAAATGTTGCATGCTTTGTCGGGCCAAATTAAAATGTTAACTTTGCAAAGAAATAATAAAAGACGTTGACTATTCATTCATAAAAATATAAAAATATGGTAGATTACAAATCATTAGGCCTCGTAAACACTCGCGAAATGTTTAAGAGAGCCATCAATGGCGGTTACGCTATTCCCGCATTCAATTTCAATAATATGGAGCAGTTGCAGGCGATCATAAAAGCTTCTTCAGACAAGAAGTCGCCGGTTATCTTGCAAGTATCCAAGGGAGCACGTAATTATGCCAACCAAACATTGCTGCGCTATATGGCACAGGGAGCTGTTGAATACGCTAAGGAATTGGGATGCAAGCATCCTGAAATCGCATTACATTTGGATCATGGCGACACTTTTGAGACTTGCAAGAGCTGTGTGGACTATGGTTTTTCATCCGTAATGATTGATGGTTCTTCCCTTCCTTATGAGGAGAACATTGCTTTGACTAAGAAAGTAGTAGACTATGCCCATCAGTTTGATGTAACCGTAGAGGGCGAACTCGGCGTACTTGCAGGCGTAGAAGACGAAGTTGCAGCAGCAGAATCTCACTATACAAAGCCTGAAGAAGTTATCGACTTTGTAAAGCGTACAGGCGTAGACTCACTGGCTATCTCTATCGGAACGTCTCATGGAGCTTATAAGTTTACTCCAGAGCAGTGTACACGCGATCCGAAAACGGGCTTACTCGTGCCGCCTCCATTGGCTTTCGATGTGCTCGATGCCATCATGGTGAAACTTCCGGGCTTCCCGATCGTGCTCCATGGTTCTTCTTCAGTGCCTCAGGAGTATGTTAAGATCATTAACGAAAATGGCGGAAAGCTGCCCGATGCTGTCGGTATACCCGAAGAACAGCTTCGCAAGGCAGCCAAGAGCGCCGTCTGCAAGATTAATATTGACTCGGATTCCCGTCTGGCTTTCACAGCTGCAGTACGCAAGGTGTTCAACGAGAAGCCGGGTGAATTTGATCCGCGTAAATACTGTGGTCCTGCTCGCGACTTGATGACAGAGCTTTATGAGCACAAGATTGTAGACGTGCTCGGCTCGGATAACAAGCTTGCGCAATTAGACTAAGCAGAACGGATATTGCCGTTAAGCGTAAATATTACGTAAAATACATATATAATTGAATTGGAAAAAGGCGGGGCCAACGTATGTGTGGCGCCCGCTTTTTGTTTGTCTTTTCCTGCTATACATGCGGGCTGTCGTATGTTTGAATTACTGATGTGTTTTCTTTTTACGTTGTTTCTGTGAAATAGATAACGGTTCTATCGGGCTTAAATACACTACCTAAGTTCGATAGGCATTATGTCTGTCGTCGATGGATGGCGTATTTATCTGTGCAGGCCAAATAGCTTTGCTCCCTTCTGCTTACCTGTCAGTTTTTTTATGTTGTACGTTTTTTTCGGTATTTGTATGAAATAATCGTTTAAAATTATCTGCCATCCGATTAAATTGTGTAATTTTGCTCAGATCATTATTGTTTTTATACTGTGAAAAAGGCTTGATGACTGTTATCGTGTAAATAAGATGACAAATATGCTTTGCATCGGTTGTAAAAAATAATAGAGAAAACAATGCGACGATACGTATATTATTACCTTCTTGTTTTTTTTGCTGTGTCTTGTTCTTTCAGGGCATATGCGGTGGAATATTATTTTAAACGTATTTCTATTGAGCAGGGTTTGTCGCATGCTACGGTAAATACAATTTTGCGAGATAACAGGGGTATGCTTTGGGTTGGTACCCGACAAGGTCTTAATAGGATAGATCGCAGTGGTATAAAGAAATACTTTGATCCTACTTCTGACGGAAAAATACGGCAAGAAAGCAATGTGTTTCATCTTTTTGAAGACGAATATCATAACCTTTGGGCTATTACCGACCGTGGACTTTTTCTGTATCTTCGCGACCAAGATACCTTCGTCTCCAAGGTTTCGCAGCATGTCCAGTCAGTTTGTGCCATAGAGGGGGGCGTTCTGTTCGGTGGTTATTCAGCTATTTATTTCTATGATTATAAAACGGAGAGTATCGTTCGTCTGCCGTTATATAGAAAAAATACGCTGCCTGAAGGCGACTACTCTATAATTTATCTGCAACCTATTGACTCACGTAGGATTTTGGTAGGGACTGAAAACAACGGTATTTTCATATACTCTATGGACGATGCGTCATTCAAGCTGTTGATAGCAACGGGGGATACCCCGCTTAGTTCGTTGTTTAAAGATAATGAAAGTGGCGATATATATTTTTCGGTTTTCCAGAAAGGATTGTATCGCTATACCCGTTCGGGTAAATTACTGAAGCATGAAGATACAAGTAACAGTGGCCTTTCCAACAATATTGTCTTGGATATTAAGAAATATCATGGCCGATTATGGCTTGCTACTGATGGAGGTGGAATTTCGATATTGGATACGAAGACCAATAACATAACGACGATCAAGCATATCCCCGGAGCCGTTTATTCGCTGCCTGTAAACTCTATCAAGACATTGTATGAGGATAGTAAGGGTAACTTATGGGCAGGAACCGTACGCGATGGGCTTTTTCTTTTAAAGGAAGCCTATATCAGAACGTATGGTGATGTGACGCTCGGAAGTTCGAACGGGTTGAGTGAAAGAGTGGTTATCAGCCTGTTTGAGGATGCTGTAGGAAAGCTTTGGATAGGGACTGACGGTGGAGGATTGAACCGATTTGATCCGAAAACAGAGACTTTCACTCACTATCTTGATACTTATAACGATAAAATTGTATCTATTACCGATTTCGTAGGTACAAGTCTTTTGGTTTCTCGTTATGGAAAAGGCCTTTCGGTTTATCATCCTGAGAGCCGTTTATATACTCCTTTCACTATTATAAACGAGCATGTCGATGCGGAAGAGTGCCATTCCGGTTTCATGCCGGTAGCTTACAAGATCACTCATACCACGGTGCTGATATTGGCGAAGAATGCATATTTTTATCATCTTGGTACGAAGGGTTTTACACGTTTGCATTTTGCTCGTGGCACGAAGCCTCGTTTCTCATTGCAAATGGCCTGCAAGGATGGCGATAAGGTGCTGCTTTCGAAAGACAATGTGCTGTATTTTCTCCGCCCGAATGGTAAAATCAGTTCTTATATGACATTTAATGAACATCTGTTGATAACTTCTGTTTGTTATGAAAAGCAGGCAAATCGTCTGTGGATAGCTACATCGGGAGGGCTTTACACTTGTCTCTTCGGTTCATCGGAAAAGGTGAAGAAAGTTGCAACCAATATGTTTGGTCGTATAACAGCCATGCAGTTAGATGATGAAAATCGCCTATGGATTAATGCTTCGAATATGCTCTTTTCATACAATACGAAAACAGGAAAGTGTATGGTGTGGGATGATTCTGACGGTTTTCTGCCTAATGATATCCTTACGACTTATGTCTGTCCATCGATTTCACCTTATATATATATGGGAGGCATTAACGGTTTGGTAAAAATTAATAAGCATATTATCGGAGAGTCTCCTGTTCCGGTCTCAATTTACTTACAATCTGTAGAGTTCGATGGTAGACTCTATACGGCAGAAACTTTCCCGAGAGCGATACCGCAAAGTTTCAATTCGTTGCGAATAAATATCAACTTGGATGAAAAAGACTTTTTCCGGCATATTCTCTTCCGCTATCGTATACGGGGAAGACAGCAGAATTCGGTTCGTGAAACCTACAGTGCTTCGCTCGATATTACTTCTCTTGCTTCGGGCGATTATGATATTTATGTGGCATGTATGACCAAAGATGGTAACTGGACGACGGAAGTGCCACTGATATCATTTAAGGTTATGCAGCCGTGGTATAAGCGCTTGTGGTTTATTCTCAGCGCTGTTGCTATAGTGCTTGTTGTCATGTCGCTTGTCATGTTGTGGCTCATACGGCGTAATCAGCAGCGCATGAAATGGAAAATGGCAGTTCATCAACAGGCATTGAATGAGGATAAGATACGGTTTCTTACCAATGTAAGTCATGAGTTACGCACACCTCTTACTCTTATCTATGCTCCGCTTAAACGTTTGTTGCTTTCTGGTAGCGAAGTAATACCTTCGCAATTGCGAAGACAGATAGAGGGAGTATTCAGGCAGGCTAACCATATGAAGAATATTATCAACTGGGTGCTGGACTATGACAAGAATACTTCTCTCTCGGATAACCTTAACATTTCGTTTACTGACCTCAATCATCTTATTACCGATATCCTTACAGATTTTGCACAAGAGTTTAAGGAAAAACGAATACGAACGATATTGAAACTTGAAAATACACTTCGTCCGATAGCGATAGACAGTGCGAAAATAAGGGTGGTTATATCTAATCTGCTGATGAATGCTTTGAAATTCAGTAGAGAAGGTTCTTCGGTTACTATAAGAAGCAGTGTTGATAGTGGTATGCTGCGGGTGCAAATAGAAGATCGTGGGATAGGACTTAAGGGTGTCAGTATTGACAGGCTTTTTACTCGTTTTTATCAAGGCAGACATCAAAAAATGGGGAATGGCATTGGTTTAGCATACTGTAAAGAGTTGATAGAAAAGCATTCAGGTAGGATAGATGCCTGTGAAAATCCGGGTGGAGGTACCATTATGTATTTCGATTTGCCTTATCATACAGATCAGAGAATTGGTATATTGGGGAAAGATGCGAAAGCGGGCGTTTCTGTTCCTGTGTCTGTTCCTACCGATACCCATAACTTATCTGCCTACAGCATGCTGATTGTAGATGATAATAGTGAATTCCTACAGTTTCTTCGAGCAGAACTTCAACCGTTGTTTAAGCAGGTCGTCAAGGCTCATAATGGTGAAGAAGCATTGCATATACTGAAAAATCAGCAACCGGATATAGTGGTGAGTGACGTAATGATGCCCATAATGGACGGTTATCAGCTTTGTAAATGTATCAAAGAAGATCTTGATGTGAGTCATATCCCTGTAATTTTGTTAACGGCAAAGAGCGACGGAGAGAGCCAAAGGATCGGTTATAAGCTCGGCGCAGATGCTTATCTGTCTAAGCCCTTTGATACAGAATTGCTAGTGTCTGTTATTGAAACACAGCTACGCAGAAAGGAATTGCTTAAACGAAAATACTCTCAAAATCCGTTGGAATTGTCTCCTCAAACGGATACTATCAGTAATGCTGATGAACAATTCATGCTAAAACTTAATACGGTAATCAAGGAAAATTATGCCGATGCGGACTTTGATATTTCTGATGTCATAGCATATTTGGGTATGAGTCGTGCTTCATTGTACAACAAGATGAAACAACTTACGGGAATAGGAGTGAATGAATATATTAATAAATACCGTATTGTGGTTGCTTGTAATTTGCTGAAACAGACGAGAAGGAGTATTGCTGACATCGCTTTTGAAACAGGCTTTTCCTCACAGCGTTATTTCAGTACTGTCTTTAAAAATATTTTCGGCTTAACGCCAAGTGCCTACAGGACCGGTAATTGGGCATAATGATAGTTTTCTTAAACCAGTATTTCTTTCAAATGGAATGTCTCTATCAATATCGAAGAAAATAAGTGTTTTTATTCGAAAGCTGTAAAAATGGATAATATGCTTGTTTTTAGTATTGTTATTGTAACTTTTAGACGGAAATGGAATATCTTTAGAGGATTTTGAACATTGCATTTGTTCATATTATTTAATTTTGCAACGGACTTTTGATTAAAAACAATTACTAAATCTATTTTAATGTGAAATGAGAAAAGTGTTTTTTCTTTTTATCTCTATGCTACTTTGTTGTGGTTTGTATGCGCAAGAGAAAAATATCACAGGAACGGTAAATGATGCTGAGAGTGGAGAACCTTTGACAGGTGTTTCCGTGAGAGTAAAGGAAACGGGAAAAGGTACCGTTACTGATATTAATGGTAAATATGTCGTATCGGTAGTAACCAATCAGACGTTAGAATTTTCGTTCTTAGGTATGGTGCCGCAGCAGATTGTCGTTAAAAGGTCCACTCCTACAGTGATAGACATCAATATGCATCCCGATCAAACATCGTTGGAAGATGTCGTGGTAGTGGGTTATGGCGTAACAAAGAAACGCGATCTTGCTGGATCTATTACTTCGTTGAAGCCCGGAAACATAGAGGCCGGTGTAATAAGTGATATGTCGCAGTTTCTAAAAGGACGCGCTTCCGGTGTACAGGTGCGCCAAAATTCGCTCGAACCTGGCGGGAGTGTATCTATTCGTGTGCGTGGTGCTTCATCGGTAAGTGCCGAAAATGAACCATTATATGTTGTTGATGGTTTTCAGACAGATAATATGACACAAATTAATGTGGATGACATTGAGTCTATTGAGATATTGAAAGATGCTTCTACTACGGCAATCTATGGTGCTCGCGGTGCCAATGGTGTTATCCTTATCACGACTAAGAAAGGTAAAACAGGGCAGTTTAATATAGAATATTCCAACAGTTCTGCTGCTAAGTTGATGTATAATCCTTGGGATTTACTCGATGCTGGAGAGACGATAGCTCTTGAACGGCGCCTTTATGAGCAGGATCCAACAGCTACAAGTAGTGTGTGGACTGCTGAACAAGCGCAATATAAAGGGAAAGGAACGGACTGGATAAAAGAAACCACACGGAATACTATTACCAATATTCATCAATTATCTATTTCGGGTGGAAGCGATAGACTTACCGCTTTTGTATCGGTAAACTATCTTACTGAGCCAGGGATTCTTTATAATACAGATTATAATCGTTTTGGGGGACGTACCAATATCGATTTTAAAATCAGCGATAAAATACGCACAGGTACCAATATAGCTTTCTCACAATCAAGAAAGAAGTATCTTGATATGGGAACTATTTCTTCGGATAAGAATATTATGTATCGCATATTTAATCTTGAACCTTGGAAAAACACGGAAGGGTATGATGTATTTGGTGTGAAAGCACGTCGCCCCGGAGTATTTGATGAGATGAATGGTGCAAATCTCAATCGTACATTTACAACACTGTATGCAACAGTTTTTGCGGACGTTAGTTTATTACCTTCGTTAATCTTTACAGGTCGCTATACGTATGCTTATGACCATTTGAAGACACAAAAGTATTATGATCGTTCTACTTCTATCGGACAGTCATATAGAGGACAAGCCTTTATTGGGCATGAAGAGAATGCGAAACATCAAATTGAAGGAGTGGCAACGTGGCATCCGAATTTGGGAGTTAATCATGATTTTAAGTTTCTTGTTGGAGCATCGTACATTCATCAGAAAGGATGGGGTGATGAAATACAGGCTTATGGTTTTGCTTCAGATGTATTTTTATTTAAAAATATAGGAGCGGCAGAACATCTTGATTGGATTGGTTCAGGAGAATCTGTGTTAAAGAAAGCATCGTTCTTCGGTCGGGTAGAATATGTATTTGACGGAAAGTATATCTTTAATGCTTCTATGCGCTCCGATGGCGCTTCGGTGTTTGGTGCTGATTATCGTTGGGGTATCTTCCCTGCAGGATCTTTTGCATGGCATATAGGTGATGAGCCATTCATGGCTTTTACTAAGCCCCTTTTCAGCAAGATTAAGTTAAGAACGAGTTATGGTATAAGTGGTAATGATGGTATCCGTTTCGGATTATCTCAGTATCAGTATTCAGTTCGTGACGTGCATATTGGCGGTAATGAGGCGCAAAAGGGTATGTATCCGTCTAATCCTTATAATCCACGCTTACGTTGGGAGACCACTCGCCAATGGAATATCGGTACTGATATTATGTTGCTTGATGGTCGTATTGAGACAAGTATAGACTATTATATTAAACGCACGAAAGACCTTTTGAGTCCAGATGCCATTCATCCTTCGGGTGGATTTCCGAATTATACTAATCCTGATGGTCGTCGTTTTGAGTATACAGCAATGATGTTGAATGATGGTGTAATTGACAATCGAGGTTTTGAGTTGTTTGTTAAATCGACTAATATTCGTGCGAAAGACTTTATGTGGACTTCTATGTTTAATCTTTCTATTAATCATAGTAAAGTGGTGAGACTCAACAATGGACAAGCTCGCTTTCAATATATTCGTCCTCATGGTTCGTATGAAGAAAAAGAATACATTATATTAAAAGAAAGAGAACCGTTAAGTGCTATTTATGGATATGTTTTCGATGGTATTATACAAAAAGGAGAAACCTACCAACCACAGCCTAATTCTGTGGCAGGTGATCCGAAGTTTAAGGATTTAAATGGCGATGGTATCATTGATGATAAAGATCGTAAAGTATTAGGTACTGGTGTTCCCTCTACGATATTGGGTTTACAGAATACAGTTACCTATAGAAACTTTGATCTTTCAATGTTTTGGGAGGCTTCGTTAGGTGCTAAGATGCTTAATCTTACTCGTATTTATCTCGAAGACAATAATCGTTTGCATGATTCGAAAGATCGTTGGACACAGGGTGGGCGTACTCTAACAGATGTTAATGGAACTACTTATGTGACCACAGGAAATGCTTCTAATGCTATTCCCCGTAAGGGCTATCAGCGCAAGGCAGAAATACAATATGGCTCCTATATCAATTCTCGTTTCGTGGAGAATGCCAATTATCTCAAATTGCGTAACATAGAGTTAGGCTACACTTTTAAGGGAAGTTTATTTAAACTGAATTTTATTAAAAGTTTTCGCATTTTTATAGGTGCGCAGAATTTGGTCACGATAACAGGTTATAAAGGGTTCGATCCAGATATAAGTACTAATGGTAGTAGCGCCATTGCGCAAGGACTTGATTTAAACTCTTATCCAGTATACCGTACTTTCAATTTCGGAGCTAAAGTAACATTCTAATAATAAGACAATGAAAACTAATTATAAGAAAAAAATCTTAGTACTTATTTTAAATGCTATGATGGTGGGAGGAGTATTCTCTTCATGTAATTTGGATGAAGACCTTGCTTCTGTGTACAATGTTGATAATGCCTACGTAACTGAGCAGAATGCTCAAGAAGGTGTCAATGGTATCTATCGTTATCTTAAGGGAAGTACACACCCAGCTACATTTTATCTCAATGATGTCTCTACTGATGCAGCTTATAAGTCAGGATTGGATTATGAAATCATGAATGATAATAGTCTATCTGGAAATGTAGATGTTGCTCGCGCTTACAATGGGAATTGGCAAATGATAGGTTGTGCTAATTCAGCGATAGATAACATTACACCGATGGATGAAAGTAAGTTCAGTAAGGGTGAACATAAAAAAGAACTTTTGGCTGAGGCCCACTTTATGCGTGCTTTTGCCTATTATCAATTGACTAATACGTTTTACCGTGTTCCGCTTATTACAAATGGTTTTTATGATGCTATAGCTACGCCGATATTGGCTTCTGTGGATGCTTTAGACGAGCAGATAGAGAGGGATTTGCTTATTGCAGCTTCTAGTTTGCCTTCTACTTGGGATGGAAAAAATGTAGGTGGAGAGGGAGGACGCCCTACTGTAGGTGCTGCTTATGGCTACTTGATGCGCCTTTATATGCGTAAGGCAGGACGTCAACGAGAACAAGGCGAAGACGCTACAGAAAGTTGGCAAGTAGCTCTTAAATATGCAAATAAAGTTATAGCGGTAGGTTTATATGCACTCCAGCCATCGATATGGGATGTTTTTGATCCTACATCCGAGAAAAGTTTGTATAATAATGAAATTATTTTTGCTGTACGTTCCAGTGAGAAAGTTCCGTCAGGAAGTTCAGATATAGCTCTCTATTTTACGCCTTGGAGTTATAATTATGGGTGGGATATTTTTAATATTCCTTTAGAACTTTATTGGAAATATGATAAAAATGATCAGCGATTTTCTAAATTAATGGTGGGGGAATATACTGATGTATATAATGCCAATAAAAAATATAAGGTTCCTACTTTTTCAGAAGTAGGTACATTAAATAATGAAACTGGCAGTCCAATTATTATGGAATTGGCGCAAGCTTATACTAATAAGTATTATTATGAGAAAGCAGGATCATATAATTATAATACTCCTAATAATTTGCCGCTATTACGATATGCTGATGTGTTACTGTGCAAAGCGGAGATATTAAACGAGTTGAATGGATTAAACCAGCAGTCATTGGATTTGCTTAATCAGATTCGTGAGCGGGCATTCGGTAATTCAAATCATAATTATGTCATGGCGGATTTTACCACAGCCGATGTTTTTCGCAGTAAACTTTGTGATGAACGTCTGCTTGAACTCAATAACGAAGGTATTCGTCGTGTAGATTTAATTCGAATGGGATTATGGAAAGATAGGATGGATGCTTATATGGATGCTATCAAGGTCAAGGTAGAAAAGAAAGAACAAAATATGGGATTATCTGCAGGTTCGTTGAGTGCAGAGTGGAGTATTTATCCTAAATTCTCAACGACACCGTTAAAGAAATTCGACAAGCGTCGCTATTATCCGATTCCCAAGGTATATAGCAGTAAATACTCCGACTTGCAAAACAACCGTAGTTTTAAGGAAGAATAAGTGAAGAGTTTTCTAAAAATAATTAAGATGAAGACATATAAAATAAATATATTTTTTGTTGTATTGGCATTGTTGTTGTCTGCATGCGATACAGTGGGTAGGGACAGCCGATTTACAGATGATTTTTCAAGTCGGATAACAGCTCCAGAAACAGGGGATTTAGCTACTGATAAACAACATTTTTGGAACTTTGATACGATGAAAGAATGGAAAGTCGCCAATCAAGGGAACGACCAAGATGAACATTCATCAATAGTAGATAATATGGAATGCAAGGATGGAAAGGCATTGAAAATATATACTGATGCCAATAGCCAACAACGTAAGAAGCTACGTACTACGCAACAATATGGAGCAGGTCTTTATACTTGGCAGACTTATATATCTAATTTAGGTGAAGTTGAGCGTACGAGTATCGGTTCATGGTTGTGGCATGACGATAAGCACGAACTGGATTTTGAGGTCGGTTCTGGTACAAGTGTTGAGCGTAAAAAATATAATCTTTCTTCTGATGAAGTGATAGCTTACATCACAAGCCAAGATAATCCGTGGTTACAGCAAAAGGTCGTGATAAAGAAAAATGAATGGCATTTGTTCCAAATAGATCTTAAACTCGTTGGCGGAAAGTATTTTGCAACATGGTTGATTGATAATAAACCTTACGCTATGCAGCAGTTGTCATATGGAGAAGATTTTCCTTTTTATATATTCTGTAGTACAGAAAACCTCAAATTTATAGGAGATACATGGCCCTATCAACGTAACTTCGGACTATGGGACTATGTATCGTACACACCATATAGTTATTCGAGAGAGCCTTATACGCCAGACAAGGTTGTAGATCCAGTAGATCCTGCACCTGAACCTGATGAAGGAGAAACTACACGGTGGACTTTTGATTCGATGCCTAATGTGTGGAAAGTGTGGACAAATGTAGGTGCTGACGGATCGGCTTTCTACGGTGTTGAGTCTGGATACCTCGTATTGTCGAATAACGATTATTGTACTACCTCAAAAGTAGAGTATTCTGTTCCTGTAGGATTTGGAAAGTATACATGGAAGGTACGCTTCCCAGAATTGGCAGGAGCAGAAAAGTTTATGGCCGGAGGTACACTCTATACTGCAAATGAGGCCAATGGCCCTCATACATTAACTATTGTAGGTTGGTATGGATCTGATGCAGAACGTAAAAGATTAGGTGCGAAAGCAGGACAGCTATTATTGCGTATTTACTCTGAAATACCTGCATTAGATCGTAATGTGGTAGCTTTGGATCCTAATGTAGACTATAAACTGAGTATAGAACTGAAAAAGGTAAACAACAAATATGTTATTGTGTATGCCTTGAATGACGAGGTAATCCAAACATTATTGGCCAATTATGGTGCCGATTCGGTGAAGTTTTTGTTTATAGCATCAGCAGAATCTAACCGAGGATGGATGCCCGGAAACCCTCTCACGCAAAAATATTCTGCTAAGTTCGATTTTATAGAATACACGGCTTACTGATTTATTTGTCGTTAAAAGTGTAATAGTAAATGAAGAAACAATTCTTTTTGCCATTTATCGCCTCACTCTTCCTCATTGCCTGCCAGCATGAAGAAGTAAGTGATGATCTTTCGTCCGTACTTACCGCATTTGATGTGAGCCTTAGTCCGACCAATAATTTGCGGGCAGAGGTATCTGTAAATTTTAAAGAAACAACATCTTATCACATCGAGTATTGGGAAAAGGCAGATAAAAACATTTTACGTAATACGAAAAGTATTACAGGACAGGGCCCATTGAAACAAACACTGATCTTACTTAAACCCGAGACTCGTTATGTATGCCGGGTAGTATATGGTGACGGGATATATTCGGATGTAAAGGAGTTTGTTACTAAGTCTGCTCCAATAGATATTGCTCATACAACTTTGCTTGTTAACGATATGTCCGAAGAACTTCCCGGATATCTGCTTCTTTATATGCGTAAATCATCAGGGTTTATATACATGTTAGATACAAAAGGTATACCCGTGTGGTATGAATCTGTACCAGAAGGAGTGTTGGTAGCCAATTTAGATCACAGAACAAATTATCTTTATATGATAACAAAACCTGTGCAGAATACTTTTAATGAGGCTTATACTGGGCGTATTTTGAAAGTAATGGATCTATGGGGAAAAATTATTTTAGAGAAAGAACTTGAAACTATACCTGAGATGGCCGGTCGCAAGGCACATCATGAGTGTCGTCCGTTGCCTAATGGAGATGTTATTTTCGTGACAACGGTGGATAGAACATTCGATTTAAGTACGCAAGGAGGTTCGAATAAGGAACTCGTTACGGGCGATGGATTCATGATAATGGATCTTAAAGGCAATGTTTTAAAAAAGTGGGATTGTTTTGATACGCTCAATCCTACAGCTGATCCGCAGATTATGGGTATTAAAGAAGATTGGCTACATGCCAATTCTATCAACTTTGATGCGGATGGAAATTATTATATGACCTTTAATCGTACGAGCGAATTATGGAAGATCGATGCAGTATCTGGTAAGGTGCTATATCGTGTAGGCAGAAATGGAAATGTCTCAATGCCTGTAGAGGGATACGCTGATGGCATGCATTGTGCCAATCCGCAAACGCCTGATAAAATATTAGTGCTGGATAACGCTCGCAATAATACAAGAGGAATGCGTGCCTTGATGTATAAAATTAATCCGCAAACAAACACAGCCGAACTGATATTGAATTGTGAGATGCCCAAACAATACAGTACTCCCAACCGAGGTAGTGTTCAAATGATCGGCAACGATATGTTGGTCTTCGGTTCAAGTGTTAAAAATCTTGTACTTTTTACTGACTGTAGTCGCCAGGCTAAAGTGCTGAGAGCTATCTCTTTGTCTCATTTATGTTATCGTGCAGAATATATTCCGAGTATAACATACTGATTGTTCTTACCATGTTTGGGTGAGGAAAATCGTTCCAATAGTTTGGTCGTATCTTTCATCTATTTTCTTTTCGTAAGGAATATTTTCCATTGTTGTTTATGGAAAATCGGTAATTGTGAAGCTTCGGATGTGAAAAGTTAACCATGCCGACTATTTTCTTACGGCATATATTTTACAGTTTCTTAAAAATATATTATCTTTGTGCGTCGGGCAAATGATGTTTATTAGCACACTATTGTTTGACCCTATATGTTATAACCTTTTTATATGAGCAGCACAGTGAATTGTAATTTAATGAAAATATGTATGAAAAAAACTTTTTTAATAGTTCTTTTGGCTTTGTCGTCATGGAATTCTGTATTTGCACAGCTTCCTGTTTATTTAGACAATTCTAAAAGTATTGATGAGCGAATCGAAGATGCGATTTCGCGTATGACCTTAAGAGAAAAGATACGTGTTATCCATGCACAGAGTAAATTTTCATCGGCTGGTGTGCCGAGATTGGGTTTTCCTGACTTCTGGACAGACGACGGGCCACACGGAATACGTCCGAATGTGTTTTGGGATAGCTGGGAACAAGCCGGACAGACCAATGACTCATGTGTAGCATTTCCTGCTCTGACATGTCTTGCCGCGTCATGGAATCCGGATATGGCAGCACTCTATGGCAAAAGTCTCGGTGAAGAGGGACTTTATAGAGGAAAAGATATGATCTTAGGTCCGGGTGTTAATATCTACAGAACACCGCTCAACGGGCGTAACTTCGAGTATATGGGCGAAGATCCCTATCTTGCATCACGTATGGTTGCACCTTATGTACAAGGTATTCAGCAAAACGGTGTTGCCGCATGTGTCAAACATTTTGCACTGAACAACGAAGAAGAATATCGCAATCAGGTAAATGTGAATGTTAGCGACCGCGCCTTGCATGAGATTTACCTGCCTGCGTTTAAGTCAGCTGTTAAGGAAGGCGGAGCTTGGGCTATCATGGGATCCTACAATCTCTACAAAAACGAACATAATTGCCATAATGCATCACTTTTGAATGATATTCTGAAAGGTGAATGGGGCTTTGATGGCGTGGTTTTAAGCGACTGGGGAGGTACTCATGATACCGATCAGGCAGTGAAAAACGGACTCGATATGGAGTTCGGAACAGGAACAGATGGGCTTTCGAAGAATAAAGCGAATGCCTATGATGCCTACTATTTGGCTGATCCTTATTTGAAAGGAATTGTCGAGGGGCGCTATACGACTAAGGAACTTGACGATAAAGTGCGCCGTGTGCTGCGCCTTTATTACCGAACGACAATGAATAAAGCGCGCCCAGTAGGCTTCCTTTGTTCCGATGATCATTATAAGGCGGCGCGACAGATTGCTGGAGAAGGTATCGTACTGCTGCAGAACAAAAATAATGTATTGCCCATTAATGTTGCTCATGCTAAGCGTATTCTTGTGGTAGGCGAGAATGCAATCAAGATGATGACCGTGGGTGGGGGCAGTAGCTCATTAAAAGTGCAGCGCGAAGTATTGCCCTTGGATGGATTGAAAACTCGCTTAGGTGGCTCTATAACAGTGGAGTACGAGCGCGGTTATGTGGGGGATGTGACGGGAGCCCTTGATGGTGTGATAACAGGGCAGAATCTTTCTGAAAATAGAACGGCAGACCAACTTGTGGCAGATGCTGTCCTGAAAGCGAAAGATGCCGATTACGTAATATTTTTCGGTGGCCTCAACAAGAGTGCATATCAAGATAGCGAAGGACACGACCGCAAAACGTTTGCGCTGCCTTATGATCAGGGACGTGTAGTAGAGGCGCTTGCCAAAGTCAATCGCAATCTCATCTATGTCAATATATCGGGTAATGCAGTGGAAATACCTTGGAAAGACAAGGTGGCAGCTATTGTCCAAGGCTGGTATGTCGGTAGTGAGGCAGGCACGGCTCTTGCTGCCGTACTTGTTGGTGACGTCAATCCTTCGGGTAAGTTGCCCTTTACATGGTCGGCAAAACTCAAGGATGTGGGCGCACATGCACTGAACACTTATCCTGGAACTTGGCGTAACGATAAGAAGATTATCGATGAAGATTATAAAGAGGGAATTTATGTGGGATACCGATGGGTAGATCATGCCAAAACGAAGCCTACTTTTGCATTCGGACATGGCTTGAGTTACACCACTTTCCGCTTGTCGAATTTGCGCCTTTCTGCTAAGAAGATGACCAAAGATGGCCATATTACTTTTACCGTAAATGTCAGGAATACCGGCAATCGTGATGGGGCAGAGGTAGTACAGTTGTATATCCATGATGTAAAGTCGACTTTACATCGTCCTTACAAGGAACTGAAAGGTTTCACAAAAGTATACTTGAAAGCGGGTGAAAACAAGGATGTAACCATCAGTATAGATAATGAGGCGCTGTCGTTCTATAACGACAAAGTCGGCAGATGGACTTCCGAATCGGGTGAATTTACTGCTTTGGTAGGTAATTCGTCTGATGCATTGCCCCTGAAAGCTACATTTACTTTGCAGTAAATTTATTTAGATTGTTTTTAAATTTCGGCAATATATGCCATAGCCGGTGATAGTTGGAGAACTACCATCGGCTTTTCTTTATACTGCAATATGATGACGGATGGAACGGATAGTGCATCTGTTGGCGTTATTCCATACATCTAATATCGACAGATAGTAGGTATATCTGCTTTAAACAGACTAGACAATACAGACAGCGATATGAAATAGCGCCTGCATATCTGTCACTTGATAGCGGTATGCAGGCGCTATTATATTATAATGGTGTAATGCAATGACTATTCCAAAGACTCGGTGGTCATGCTTTCCACATTACCGGTGATGGGATTGAGCACGATATGGGTGGTGAATTTTTTACCGAAAAGTGTACCGCTAATACCTTCTACACGACCGAACTGTGCTGCGTAGACTTCGAATTGTTTCTCTACGCGCTCTTCACGGTAAAGGATTATCTTGATTTTGCCCGGCAGGTTGACATACAACCCTATGTCTTCTTTTGATTTCTTGTCATCGTTTGTTGTGCCTTTGAGTTTTGGAATAATATGCTCATCGACTATGCTGATATAATATGGTATACCGGAAAGGTCGTCCTTATCAACCATCCCCAGATAACGCGAAAATCTGAAAAGTAGTTCTTTTCGTACTTCTTTCATGGGTATATAGCTGATCGTCTGTTCCAAAGTGTCTGTTATAGTGGTACCTTCGAACACTTGCCGCAGTGCTGCTTCCTGTGTGTTGAGCGTGTTGAGCATTATCTTGAGCTGTTCACCATCTTTGGGCATGAATTCTGCCTCGCCTCTTGATAACTGATTTCTACTGTCCCGTATATCGTATATCTCCTGCGCAATGAGCTCGGCCGTTTTGGCGTTACTGCCTGCGGCTATCATATCTTCGGTAAGATAGTCTTCAATATCGGCAGCAGCCGGTTTGCGTGCTGCTTTGAAAGGGGTGGGTTGGGCGTATTGGGCTCCCCTGGCGTTAACGGCTTTTAGCACGTTGTTTTTATCCAGTTCTACCTTTGTGATACTGTGTTTTTTATCAATAATTATAGTATGTTGTTTGGAAGAATCCGGAACGGCGTAACAGGAAAGGGTGATGCCGATAATTTTGTATTGCGTATAGGGCCGGTTCTTCACTTCTTGTTTCATATAACGCTCGGCGTAGTTAGCATATTGCCCCGGAGTGAATGAGGCCTTTTCCACGAGCAGAGTCAACTTCAATGCCGTTTTGGGTAGGAAATAAGTGGTGCCTTCTGTTGGTACTTGTGCTTTTACCAAAAGGCAGAAACTGGCGCAGAGAATGGTTAAAATGTTTTTTTTCATAATTTAATCATTTAATCGTTTAAAGGCCTGTGGCAGATAGTCGATAATATCACTCGCGATAAGACTTTCTTTACCAGTGTCTTTAGCAGCAATATCGCCTGCCAGACCGTGTAAATACATACCTACGATGGCCGCGTCTTTCGTGTTATAGCCCCGAGCCAGCAGTGCCGTGATAATGCCCGTGAGCACGTCGCCGCTACCAGCAGTGGCCATGCCGGCATTGCCTGTAGAATTGAAACAGACATGCTTGTCGGGCAGACACAAGGCTGTATAATGGTCTTTTAGTATAATATAGACGCCTAGCTGTTTGGCCATTTCTTGGGCTTTAACGAGCCTTTCGTAGCAATCTTTGCTGATATTGCCTGCTATACGGTCGAACTCTTTAGGATGAGGTGTCAGAATAATTCCTTTGGGCAATTGTTGTATCCATGCTCGATGATTGGCCAGAATATTCAAGGCGTCAGCATCGACTACGATAGGGCATCGTGCTCTGTGTAGTTGGGTTATCATGGCGATGGCCGTATTCTCGTTCATACCGATGCCCGGACCTATGCCTATGGCATCAAAGTCTTCGTTGTCTATCGGCTCTGAGAAGTATGTCTCTTCGTGATCTATTTGCAATACAGCTTCGGGAACGCTGATTTGCATGATGTCGTAGTTGCGTTTTGGCACATTAACCGTCACTTTGCCGGCACCGGAACGCAAGCATGCTCTTGTCGCAAGTACTGCTGCGCCGGCCATACCATAGCTTCCAGCAATAAGAAGCGCATTGCCCATGGTACCTTTGTTGGCGAAGTCGCTGCGGTGGAGCATTCGCGGACGTACATCTTTCTCTGTAATCAGTGTGAATTGGGTATCGGTCTTGGTAATGTATTCGGGAGAAAGATGGATGTCAAGAACGCGAAGATCACCGATAAATTGCTGGTTGTCGGCTAACAGCATGGACAGTTTTTTCTGTTGCAGCGTAAGTGTAAGGTCGGCATTTATAATATTGGTGCGGATATTGCATGTATTATCTTCACACATCAAGCCTGAAGGCATATCGATGCTTACCACTTTAGCGGCCGATTGGTTGATGTATTTCACCAATGAGGCAAAGCCCCCTGCCAGCGGTTTATTGAGTCCGGAACCGAAAAGCCCGTCAATTACGAGCGTTTCTGCAGTGAGTGCAGGTGGTTCGAAGTTCTCTATAATCTCGTTGAAATTCTTTATATGCTTATTGTCTATAATGCGTTGCCTGTTGATAGCGCAGTCCTCTGAAAGTTGCTTGTGGATATTGAAGAGATAAACTGCGACCCGATAGCCTTTTTCGGCCAGCATTCTGGCAACGGCAAGTGAATCGCCACCGTTATTTCCCGGGCCTGCAAACACGACTATAGGTGTTTGGTTTGTCCATTTTTCAGAAATAGCCCTTGTTAAGGCCGTTGCCGCACGTTCCATCAGGTCTATGCTCCTGATGGGCTCATGCTCTATGGTGTATGTATCGAGCTCGTGTATTTGAGCTCCAGTAAATATCTTCATATGTTGCAAAAATACAAAATAATACTAATGTATACCAAGTGTTTATTATATTTTTAGTAATTTTGCGACAAAATATATCTAAATTCACACGATGAGTATAGTTAAAATCAAGGATAAAACATTCAAAACGTTTATTCCTGAAGCAGAGATTAAAGAACGAGTGAAGGCTGTTGCCGAAAAGATTAATCGGGATATGGCGGATAAGAATCCTCTGTTGCTGGCTGTGCTCAACGGTTCATTTATGTTTGCCGCTGATTTGATGCGTGATATAACGATACCCTGTGAGATATCTTTTGTAAAACTGGCATCGTATCAGGGTACTACTTCAACCGGTGAAATTAAGGAAGTAATCGGGTTAAACGAAGATATAGCGGGACGATCCGTAATCATTGTGGAAGATATTGTGGATACCGGTCTGACCATGAAGCGCATGATAGAGACGCTGGGAACGCGTAATCCAAAATCGATCCACATATGTACGTTGCTTCTTAAACCTGATAAGTTGCGCGTTCCGCTGGATATAGCGTATACAGCCATGAAGATTCCCAATGATTTCATTCTTGGTTATGGTCTCGATTACGACCAGCAGGGGCGTAATTTGCGGGATATATATACGCTTGTTGAATAAAATTTAAGTTTAAAAGATAAAGGAATGAAGAATGTTGTTATATTTGGAGCTCCGGGATCTGGTAAAGGTACCCAGAGTGATAAGCTGATCGAGAAGTACGGTCTTGGACATATTTCTACGGGAGACGTGTTGCGCAGTGAGATTAAAAGTGGAACGGAGCTCGGCAAAACGGCCAAAAGTTATATCGATAAAGGACAACTGATACCGGATGAGCTTATGATCAGCATCCTTGCAAACGTATACGACGACTTCGGGAAGGAGCATAAAGGTGTGATATTCGATGGCTTTCCCCGCACTATTACGCAGGCCGAAGCGCTGAAGAAAATGCTTTCAGACCGTGGACATCGCATTGCAGCGATGATAGAGCTTGATGTTCCCGAAGACGAACTGATGAAACGTCTGGTTCTCCGTGGCCAGCGAAGCGGTCGCTCTGATGATAACGAGGAGACTATTAAGAAGCGTTTGAACGTATATCATAACCAGACGTCGCCGCTTATCGAATGGTATAAGAGTGAAGGTACCCATCATCATATTGCCGGAATGGGTGAGTTGGAGCGTATATTCAATGATATTTGCAAGGTGATCGACAGCTTGTAAATAAGTCTTTTTTATATTCAGGACTTTGAGGCGGGCGTAATTTTAGTATTCCGCATGTCTTTTAGCGGTTATGCAGAGTGGCTTTTATAACTTCGAAAAGCCTATGGTGCAGTAAAAATCCTTTGAAGTCCTTATTTATTTAATCTCTATAAGTACAGAATGGCAGACTCCAATTTCGTAGACTACGTAAAAATATATTGCCGATCCGGTAAAGGTGGGCGTGGTTCTATGCACCTCCGTCACGTGAAGTTTCAACCGAATGGAGGTCCTGACGGTGGAGATGGCGGTTGTGGGGGGAGCGTTTATCTGCGGGGAAACCATAATTACTGGACTTTGTTGCATCTGAAATATCGTCGACATGTATATGCCGAGCATGGTGGGAATGGCGGGCGAGATAAATGTCATGGCACTGATGGTAAGGATGTGTATATAGATGTGCCTTGCGGAACTGTGGTCTATAATGCCGAAACAGGTAAATATATTTGCGATGTTACCTATGATGGGCAGACAGTACTGCTGCTCAAAGGCGGACGGGGAGGCCTCGGAAACTTCCAATTTCGCAGTCCGACGAATCAAACTCCACGGTATGCGCAGCCGGGAGAGCCCATGGAGGAGTTAACTGTGATATTGGAATTGAAGTTACTTGCCGATGTCGGGCTTGTCGGTTTCCCCAATGCGGGTAAATCTACATTGCTTTCGGCGGTGTCGAGTGCACGTCCTAAGATTGCCAATTATCCTTTCACAACGCTCGAACCATCGTTGGGAATTGTGGAATACCGTGATCATAAGTCTTTTGTAATGGCCGATATTCCAGGGATTATAGAGGGCGCAAGTGCCGGAAAGGGGTTAGGTTTACGTTTTCTTCGCCACATAGAGCGCAATTCGCTGCTGCTTTTCATGATACCGGGCGATACGGATGATATCAAAAAAGACTATGAAGTGCTGCTGAACGAGTTGGCGCAATTTAATCCAGAGATGCTCAGTAAACATCGTGTGCTGGCCATAACGAAATGTGATTTATTGGATGAAGAGCTAGAAGAAATGTTAAAGAGCACGCTTCCTACCGATGTATCTGTGGTTTTCATATCGGCTGTAACGGGTAAAGGATTGGGTGATTTGAAAGATGTCTTGTGGACGGAACTCAACAGCGAGAGCAACAAACTGCAGGAAATCATGGCAGAAGACACGCTTATACATCGTGATAAAAATATGCTGAACTTTGCAAAAGAGCTGCAAGACGAGGGTGAAGACGGAATTAAATATATTGATGAAAAAGAAATGGAGGATGTTGAAGACCTCGAAGCTTTCGGATACGAATAAAACGACCGTTGTATTCAAACAAAATAGATGATAAATTATTACGACATAGATTCTGAAGTCATTGCGTTTTCAACGACAAGGAAAGGCGGAAATAGTAAGGGTAATTACAGCGAATTCAATATCAATGAATATTGCGGAGACGATATGGATGCTGTGCAGAAGAACCGCCAATTGCTTTCGGATGAACTCGGAATCAACGTTAATCACCTGATCATTCCCCATCAGACGCATGGTATCGAACTCCGGCAGATAGGCAGTGATTTTTTTACATTGCCCGAACAAATCCGCAGAATGTTGATTGATGGTGTTGATGGCGTATTTACATCGGTACCGGATGTATGTATCGGCGTATCTACAGCCGACTGCATTCCCGTTCTTTTATACGATACAGAGCATAAAGCAGTCTGTGCTGTTCATGCCGGATGGCGCGGTACTATGGCGCGGATAGTGCAGAAAGCCGTGGTAGAAATGCAGAATGCTTTCCATACGAAACCGTCTTCGCTAAAAGCTTGTATAGGTCCGGGCATATCACTCGAACACTTCGAGGTAGGCGAAGAAGTGTATAATGCTTTCTGTGAAGCTGGTTTTGAGATGGAAAAGATAGCAGAAAAACACGATAAATGGCATATCGACCTATCCCGTTGTAATGAAATCCAATTAGAACAAACGGGACTCGTTCCCGACAACATATCCGTCTGTGGCGTATGCACCTATACCCATGTCGACGAATATTTCTCTGCGCGTCGCTTAGGCATCACATCCGGAAGAATATTCAGCGGTATTATGGTCAGACGGAGCAGTAATAAATCTAAAAAGTGAATGATGAAAAAAAACTTGTGGCTGTTGGTTTTAGGTGTATTTTTCATTATTATGATATTGGCATTTACACCGATAAAAAACCGTTTCACCGCTGCCGAGCAGCAACAAATCTTTATTGAAACCCCGGGACTCTTTGCACGTTCGGATGCTTTCAGTATTGATTTCGGTGAGTTGACGAAAGGCGAATATTCGTTTCCCTTGCCGGATGGTAAGGCTACCCTGCAAAAGAATAATTCCTTGGCGATTGCTTCGAAGCATGGAGACATAGTAAGAGCCATGTTCGACGGTATGGTTCGTTTGGTGCGGAATCATAAGGAATACGGCAATGTTATTGTAATCAGGCATAACAACGGGCTTGAAACCGTATATGCAAATAACGACCGAAATCTCGTGAAAGTGGGAGAAAGGGTGAAAGCCGGACAAGGTGTTGCAATCATCGGTACTAAAAACGGTGAAACTTGCTGTAATTTTTCTATCATGGTCAATGGTTGTCGTATCAATCCTGAGACGCTTCTCAGCATCCGTAATCATAGCCTGCGTAAAAAAACTCTATTGTGTACGAAGAACGGAACAAGGGTAAATATACGGACAACAGGCAGGAAGGAAAAGGAAGATGAGGGGAAAAAAGAAAAAGTAGAGGATAAGAAAGGAAAAGAGAAAGTTAAAAAAGAAAAAGAAAAGGAGGCATCTCCAAAAGATTTCTTTGAAAGGAGCAATACCTATAGCTGGAATCTTGAGAAAGTAAAGGATAAGGATTGGGCTTATCCTTTGCCAAATGCCCATGTAATAAGTCCTTACGGAGATCATCGTAATCATGCGGGAGTAGACCTGAAGACTAAGCCCAATGATAAAATAGTGGCTGCATTCAGTGGCGTGGTTACGCGTTCAAGTCGCTTTTCAGGCTATGGTAACTGTATTATCATAAAACATGATAACGGTTTCGAAACACTCTACAGCCATCAGTCGAAAAACCTTGTAAAGGTAGGCGAAAAAGTCAAGGTTGGACAAGTCATCGGGTTAACCGGCCGGACGGGCCATGCAACGACGGAACATCTCCATTTCGAAACGCATTTCATGGGGCGCAGATTCAATCCGTCTATTATGTTCGACCATGCGAACCACTGTCTGCGAAAGGTAACACTTGTACTTACCAAGAGCGGAAAGATTACTTCAAAGAAGAATAAATAAGATTATCCTCGGCAAGCGGATGGTTCTGTGGTGAATAGAAACAGTCTGTAACCTTTCTAAAGGAGAAAGATATGTTTGTAAGTTTTTTGTGAAAAAGGTAGTAGAAACTTGACTTATTTAAGTCCTTATGACTAAATAAATTCTTGTTTAGGAGGATTTAAATACGTTGAGTCTCTACAGTCGGCACCATAACTATAATTCATTTTCTTTCTGTTACCCCTTGAAAAAGGTAAGATCCCTTGCCTACGAATATTTAAAATATAATTGTTTGTCGGTGTGTCGTGGTGTATTTCTTCTCTTTTTCGGAGCAGGTGGGGCCTGCTGTTTCATCCTTTATTCTTCGAAACTATATTGTATAGTACTGTTGTATTGCCTGTCTAAAGCGATTACATCATATATCTGACGCGATTATATGGTGTGTCTAATGTGGTTACACCATAGATTTTTCGGCATAAGCTCAGTAGTTTTGTATTTAAAGACAAACGGTGATGATAGCGAAGAGCTAAGGTTCGATGCATATAGAATGGCCAGAAGATAATGAAAGAGCTAAGATGCAATTGGAGAAACTTATCTCTTTTTCTTGTGCCGGTTGGCACGCTGTTCGCGATATTTGGCTTTTTGGCGGGCCGAACCCGAACCGTGTGCCCCTGTAATATATTTCTTTTTCTTGGCTTTTGTCTTAACCTTGTCTTCCTTGGGCGCGCCTTTCGGGGCTCCCCTGAATACGATGCCACCGCCCGAAATAATATCTTCTATACTGTCGCTCATACTGTATATGT
>CAUUQE010000017.1:0-24137 GCA_963547065.1 uncultured Prevotella sp.
TTGAACCAACTCCACGAACCGTCTTCGTTCTGCAAATCGCGTAGCTCCGAGATAGCTATACTCATCTTGTTATTGAGTCGTTCGGAATCGAAAAAATCGACAAGTTGCCGCTTCTGCTCAGTTTCAGTGTCTGCCGAAACATTCCAAGGAGTTTCTTCGAGCATAATATTTTTCAGTTCTTCGTTTCGTGAAAGGTTACTCTTCAGCCCATGCAGTGTCGATGTATCACGTCTGCAAGCCTCTATAGTGGCCTTAATCGCGGGAGACGACGTCAAAATATGTCCTGCCAAGCATTGCGAGTAGTAAGCTATACTCTGGCAAACGGCACAGGCATCGTACGGATGAGCATAGGCATGAAGGGCCTCTATCATCATCCAAGCAGGATTGTTCACATATTCTACCGTCAGTTTCCGACCCGTAGAACCCTTCGGGAATAACCGGCTGATGTTGATACGCGCGGTACCTTTCGCCGTTTGAGTGAACGGAATTGTGCGCAATACCTGCTCCACATTAGGCAAAACCGGCAGGTAATGCTGCTCTCCATCACTCATCTTTCCCGCCGAAGCTACCACTTTACAGATGTATAACGATGCTTTCGGGGCAGCTATAGTGGTCATATCTATGTTTCGGAAAGTCAATGTTACACTGCTGTCTGCCGCTGCTTGGAACGACACTTGTTGCTTGTAAACCGGCTGTTCTGTCTCTGCGTCGAGTAAAAACAGCGTACCTGTGCCCCGCAGATCGCCTTTCGTCGTATTAAAAAGGCGTGCCTGTATAGTCAGTTTATCGGTTGTACGCACAAAACGCGGTAAGTTCGGTTGCACCATCAGTGTTTTCTTTGCCACCGCTTCGGCCTCTATAAAGCTGTTTTTCATATCGCGTGTGTGAGCTTGTCCCATAAAACGCCATGCCGTGATGCTCTCAGGGAGCGTGAAAGAAATACCGACTTGCCCCTTTTCATCAGTGGTCAACCGCGGATAGAAGAAAGCTGTTTCAGCCATATTTCGGCGTACAGGCAACACTTCGGGCCGTACTCGCTGTTTGTTATCCGTAGAAGTAAAAATATTATCTTCAGCATCTCGCGTACTATAACCGACTATATTTTTCTTGATAACAGGCGCTGTGTATTTTACAGATGTAGCCCCTCGAACCGTTACACCGGCCACCCTACCCGTCAAGGCACGCTTCTTTGCAGTGCCATGTCCCACAACTATCACCTCGTCGAGCGACAGATTACTTTCGGTAAGCGTTACGTTCATGCGCCTCGAAGTTACCGTGCGGACTTCTTTCTTACACCCTATATAACTAAAGACGAGTCTGCTTCCCAAGGGTACAGTAATGGTGTAATTACCGTCTATATCGGTAACAACGCCCTTAGATGGCTCTCCTTCCACTGCTACGCTGCAGCCGATAACGGGGGCATCCTCGTCTATAAGCACCTTACCGCTCACCTCTATGCGCCACAGACCGATACCAAAATTAAGATAGGATGATCTAAAAACAGGTTCAGGCATTTTTTTTACCCTTGCAGCCCCCACTGTTTGCCAACTATAATTATTAGGCGTAGCAAACTTATATTGCGGCATTTCAGTGTCTATACCGTTATTAAAATACCATTCGCTACGCTCTATATAATCTAAAGATTTATCATACATCGCCGCAATGAGCCGTGCATCAGCCGGTTTCCCATCGGCTGTAGTAACGGTAAGCCGCCACTGTTGCTTGCTTCCGGGCTGCAAACGATCGCGGAAGGTATCCCATTTCAAGTTCAGCCGTGTATCAGGGAATGGTTTCATGAGTGTTTCCTGTTCATGATAGAACACACCATCTTTGTACCAAGCCCACGAAACAACGACCGCCCGACCGTATTCTTTATGGTAATAAAACTCACGTGTAACGATGGTATCGCTCAATTCAAGGGTGCTACACTCAAGCACTGAATCGGCTGTTGATACGGTGTAAACCATGTGAACATCGCGTTGAGAGGTGCCGAAATATATCTTCAGTGGCTCTTTACCTTGCTTGTCGAACACATTATATGGACACATAACCCAGCTGTTTACATAGGCCGAAGGGCGCCGATCCTCTATATTATAGACGATATACGACTGCTCGATGGTATCGTCTTCGCAAGTTATCACAAACGTATATCGCCCATTAGGTAGCGAGGCGGGCATTACAAAGCCCGTAGGCCTGCCGCTTCGGGCGGTATAGACCTGCTCTTCGTGCCCTTTCAGCCAATACCTGACGGTGGCATCCAAGTCTTTTCGCATGTTATTCTGTACCCTAAAAAGTAGATTTTTCATACTGTCGCGAGCCACATAATCGGCATGCGGTACCAATAATCGAATAGCCTTGTTGTTCACCTCGATATATTTAGACGCTGTTTGGCTCTCGCCTGCGCGGTCTGTCACCGTCACATTCAAGCACAAAGAGTAACCTTCAGAACCCTTTTCTATTATCTTCGGCAGTGACAGATTGAGCGTGAAAGCACCATTTGCATTGGTAGTGAGCACAAGAGTGGTATCAGGCAAGTCCGACATATAGGAATAAGAATTGAACGAAACCTTGCATTCAACGGCAGCTTCGCTCAAGCTTTCGCCCATCAGAGCGGTAGCCTTGCACACCAAATGCAATGTATCTCCCGCCTTGTAGCGTGTTTCTACGTCAGGAATGGTTACGCTGAACGTAGGACGTTTGTACTCTTCTACAAAGATATCACGCGACTCACCATCTACTTCTATCCTGTAACGCCCGTTCAACAGACGCGTGGGAAGCTGTAAATCTGCCGCACCTGTGCCATACTCATCAACCTTTACCGTAAGCGAGTCAATAATCTTCCTCTGCAGATCGTACAGCCTGAAAGTGATATTCTTGCCACTATCAATCGTCACACGGTCGTTGTTGCGCCGGAAGACCGTAGCTGCGGCGTGGACAGTTTGGCCGGGACGGTAAACCGAACGGTCTGTCAACACGTTCGTTACATACATTGTCTTTTCTTCATCCTCATCGTCTGGCAGCACTTCAGAGAGATTTATTAACGTACAAGCCTTATCCTGATCAGTATAAACATAAGCAACTTCATCTTCTTTTATACGATACGTTACCTCTCCCTGTGCGTTGCAATACAACGTGTCGCCGTCTTCGATCTTTATTTTCGCACCGCTTATCGGCTTACCTGTTACGGCATTCACCACCGCTATGCGTGCTGTACTGTCGGGAAGCGACACAACTATGGGGCGTACATCGCTCACATGAAGCAGACAACGGGCCTTTTTGGTCTTCGGGAAAGTACTTGTTTCTATGATATACATGCCCACGGGTAGTGATCCAAGGCGCAAAGTGTCGTGCTCGGTCTTGCTCCTGTCGGCAACGGAGAAGGTAACCGTTTGCGATATACCGTGCATCCGATGCCGACGTCTGCGCTTTAAGAAGTTCCAACAATCCTCATAATTAAGATCACAATCGCTTAACTCTAATGCTGAAACGTTGACCTTTTCCACTTTAATGTGCAGTTTCTCGATGTTACGATGCGCCACTTTCAGCGTTAGAGTATCCCTCGAGGTAAGCAAGATATCCTTTATATCGACATCGATATAAGGGTTTGTTAACTTCTGGTAGGCATTTCGAAGAATATTCATACGCTTATATTTCGGATACAAAGCCAATGTCTTTTCTATATATGCCGCACGCTGCGAAGACGTATAGTTGGCATTACGGGTAAAGACATTATATTTCTCGATGGCAATCTCGGCAGATACGTCAAGATCGCCGTACAAACGCATGAGTGAATCGAGCGATGCAACGTAGACGGACGAGCACTGTGAACCGTTTTGAACTAAAGAACGATTGCGTAACATATCGAGAGCGGTAAGCATAGTTGCGGCGCGATTGCCGTGAAGAGCATAATAATCGTGCAACGAGGTTATATCCCCGACAGCATACCCCACCACACTCAACATATCATTACCAAAGTACTTGCTGTTTTCTCCCATATAGACGAGGCTCATATAATCGGCAACCTTAGCCCGTGCGAGCGCCTCCTTGCGCTCCATGGCCATACGAAGATAAGGTATGGAATCGGATGCTATCAGGCCGAGATAGGTCTCGTAGAGCGATGCTACCACCGGTTCACGGTCGCGAACCAGTAGCTCATGTGCCTTCATTCGGTTGAGCTGTGGCTGTAAGCTGTCGGGAGCCACATCGGTCTTCAGGCCTGCCATCGTTATATCAGCCTTTAACAAATCCACATAGGCACCTTTCTTTTCGGCTGCAACGATAATCTTTTCGAGCTTCATCATAGCTGTTTGCGGGTGCAAAGAGGCGCTACTGTGCACATCGTGCCATAGCGCTTTGAGCGATTGAGCCTGCAAACAGAGCGACAACAAAAAGGATATAACGGTAGTGATAACAGCCTTTTTCATAACATATCGTATTTGGTAAAGATACTGCAAATATAGTGTTTTCCCGCAAAATGGCAATGGTTGAGAACATATTTGTTATAAACAATCGAAACAGACTGCCTGTTTAAACGCCATAGAGTACCTATCTAAGCCCATTAGACATACTATCTAATTGCAATATTCGTAACATGTTAATAACTAAAGAATTATAAACGATATGCTAAGAATATGCTCTTCTCCTTAATAAAATGAGTTAGAAATAGGTTACAAAAGGTCTTCGTTCCTCTTTCCTTCCATATCTTTCAGCTCTGCTTCCTCTTTTTCTCCATACTATAAGCTGCAATCGAATATTTTTCAGTATCTTTGTAATCGTGCAACTACTTATGTATAAAAACTAATGAATAAACCTACAACATTGCTAATTGCCACACTTATCAGCGGTTGTGCCCATGCATTGCCCACACAGGTAAATCGAATAGATAATCCGAAACCTACGGTAAAACAAGGTTACCATACTACCGGACGTGGCAATAAAGATGCTGTTATGCTGTGTATCGATATGGGCAAGATGCCAAAGAACACGCGTGTAAGCCACATAGACATACTACTGAAGGGCAACACGGCCCGCAATATCGACCGCATAAAGGTGTATCAAACAAAGACAACCGAATTCTATTCGCTCGAAAGAAACCGAAAATCGCTACTCTGCACCGTGCTTCCGTGCAAGGGAAAGATACGGATAAAGCTGAACAAATGTCGATTTACGGGTGATAAACCATATCTCTGGATCACGGCAGACGTATCTCTACGGGCCACATTGGAAGACTGTATCGACGCTAAAATCATGGCTTTGGGTTGCCGAATAGCACCTGCGGGCAAACTAAAAACGGTGCTTCCCGCTGACGGTGATCCTGATTACAGTATGAAGATATTCGCCCTACAGCGGTTTCTGTACACACCTTACAGCTTCGGATGCAAGAACTATCGCATACCGGCCATGATTGTAGCGACCGATGGAAGCATAATTACCGCTATTGACCGGCGCTATGAACAGAGCAATGATTTAGGTGGTCATAAGATAGATGTGGCGGTCCGCCGTAGTACAGATAATGGTAAAACATGGAGTAAGCCCTTGATCATAGCGCAAGGCGACAGTCTTACCGAAAGCGGATACGGCTACGGAGATGCTTCTTTCGCCCGTACGTCGAGCGGAAAGATACTCTGTTTGATGAGTGCAGGCAGGAAATCATTCTTCGAGGGTATGCGTCATATAGCCATGCAAAGCAGCTCTGATAATGGTATTACATGGCAAACAGCACCCATAGAGATAACTGCCAGCAACTTTATCGACTCGGTTTTCGGCCGGAAGAACGGTACGGGAATGCACTCGATCTTCGTGTCTTCGGGCAAAGGACTGACCACCTGCAGAGGCGATGTGATGTTTCTATGCGACTGTATTACCGAACATGGCAGCCACGAAAAGAACTTCTTATTGAAATCTACCGACGAGGGAAGTAGCTGGAAACTCGGTCCAACACTAATATACGACCACGCCAACGAGGCTAAACTTATAGAAAAGAACGATGGAACACTGCTTGCATCGGTACGACAGCATGGATTCAGAGGCTTTAACACGGGTTCTGCCGATGGCAGACAGTGGAACCATCAGTGGCGAAGCAATACGCTATGGGGCGCAGATTGCAATGCAGACATCATATATTATACTCGGAATGCCGACGGAAACGGTAAACGCGACATGATGCTGCACTCGATACTGAAATCGAAAGGCCGCAAAAATCTTACCATCTATAAGAGTCATGATGAAGGAAACACATGGATAGAGGTGTTCAACATACAGCCCGGCGATGCTTCATACTCTACCATGGAAGTATTGAACGATGGTTCGCTAGCCATACTCTATGAAGACAATTCAAATCAGGGCTGCGGGCATACTATCAACTTCGTGGTACTGAGCAAAGAACAGGTAGAAAATTTTGAGAATATCAGGCATAAATAGTGCTATCTGTGCCATAGAACAACGGATATATAAAAAAGGCTACTGTTATCAGTAGGCCTCTCTGTATTTATTGCTTTCCTTGTCTTCGAGCATATTAAGGTAGCTCTGATAGCGGCTTTCGGCTATATAATGATCTTCTACGGCACGCCTGACAGCGCAATCCGGCTCGTGTGTATGCGTACAATTATTGAAACGACAGTCTTTGGAGAAGCGGAAGATTTCCTTAAAATAACTTGTTATCTCCTCCGGTTCCATATCGAAAGAGCCGAATCCCTTAATTCCGGGCGTATCGATGATATAACCTCCTTCGGGCAGAGGGAGCATTTCGCTGAACGTGGTGGTATGCATACCGGTGTCGTGAGCATCGGATATCTTGGCTGTACGCAGTTCTACGTGGGGCAAGATGTTATTGATAAGCGTAGATTTCCCTACTCCGCTGTTGCCGCTAAGTACGGTTATCTTGCCCTGTAAGACTGCTCTAACTGCCTCAACACCCTCGCCTGTCGTTGCCGAAACCGCAAAACAAGGATAGCCCACTGTATCGTAAAGCGTCATCATCATTTGCTGTAAGCGCAGTTCATCATCGGTCAACGTGTCTTTCTTGTTGAACACAAGCGTAACGGGTACGCTGTATGCCTCGGCCGAAGCCAAGAAACGATCGATGAACATGGTGGAAGTTTCGGGATGACTTACCGTAACCAACAGCAACGCCTGATCTACATTAGCGGCGATAATATGGCTCTGTTTCGACAGATTTTGCGACTTCCGTACGATATAGTTGCGGCGTTCGTCGATGGAAGAGATAAAGGCTGTACCCTCTTTATTGACAATTAACGTCACTAAATCGCCCACCGAAACGGGATTGGTACTGCGTATACCCTTCAGACGAAAGCTGCCTTTGATCTTACTTTCAATAATCTGTCCGTCGTCGGTACGCACTGTGTACCAGCTACCAGTATTCTTTATTACTAAGCCATGCATAGCTAAGGAGTTAAGATTATAAGAAATTAAGGAGTTAAAACGTTGGAGTTGAACTTCTTAACTTATATATCAACTTAATCGCTTGACTGCTCTACACCGTCATTATCTCCTTTGTTTTCTCTGCAAGCAGATTATCTATGTTCTTGATATACTTATCATGAATTTTCTGTAGACTCTCTTCAGCATCTTTCTCATTATCCTCTGACAGACCTTCCTTAATGGCCTTCTTCAGTTTCTCCTTGATTTCAGAGCGAACATTGCGCACTTCTACCTTTACTTTTTCGCCAATCTTGTTACACTGTTTTACCAGTTCTTTACGGCGTTCCTCGGTAGGTTGCGGGATTGTGAGACGTATAATTTCTCCGTTGTTTTCGGGTGTAATGCCCACGTCGCTGTCCATTATGCCCTTTTCAATATCTTTAATGGCTTTCTTGTCCCACGGACGAATGGCAATGGTACGGGCATCGGGCACCGACACGTTGGCCACCTGATTTAGCGGAACCATGGAGCCATAGGAACTAACTCTTACGGAATCGAGGATTGCCACGTTGGCACGTCCGGCACGAATGCGCGAAAGAGACTCGTCCAAAAACATGGATGCCATCTGCATACGTTTCTCTGCGTCGTTTAATGTTGCTTTAACGTCAATCATATTTCTTTGTTTTTATTAGGTTCTAAAGCACAAATTTAGGGAATAATCTGCAACTATGCAATAGTTTAATTAAAAATATTCGGCAAACGGACGGTTATCCATAGAGCGACGAAGCCACCGCAGAGGCGATTTTCTCCAACCATATTCTATCGATATCGTCGAAGGCTACCGGCTCCGTGCTATCTATATCGAGCACACAGCCTACTTCTCCGTCGGCATTGAACAGCGGAACAACAATCTCTGAACGCGATTGCGAGCTGCACGCTATATGCCCCTCGAACTGCTCCACATCGGGTACGACAATGGTAGATGCCTTCTTACACGCTGTTCCGCATACTCCCTTACCCACCGGAATGGTGTAACAAGCAACGATACCTTGGAAAGGTCCGAGGTGCAGCGCATTACCCTGTCTCAGATAAAAGCCCGTCCAAAAGAACGTATCAAAGGCATGATGCAACGCAGAAGATACGTTTGCAAGCACGCCTACAGTATTTGTTTCGCCCTTGATAAGCGCTTCTATCTGCGACAGAAGAAGCTCATATCTTTCTCGTTTTTTCCGTTTATCCATACCACACGCTATACCCATTTTTATTACATTTATGAACAGTCTCAGACAGATATGCCATCTATACCCGTTAGAATGCCTATCTAAGAGCCTTAGATATACCATCTATGCCAGCAAGACCATAGACCTATCAACATCTCCTTTACCACCTGTGAGATTCAACTTTTCTTTCCACGCTCCCATCTCCCCCACTCTATTGCCCGTAACCCGACCGCCTAAGCTCGTCACCCACAATGTTCGTGAGCGCTACAAACTGTGCTACGCCCAACTGTTCTGGGCGTTTAGTCATTATGTCTTGCGCATAGAACTTAGCCGAAGGCTTGGCTTGATTGAACATTTGGCGCAAACTAACGCGCAGCATCTTACGACGTTGATTGAATAGAGTCTTCACCAATCGTTTGAAAAGCGCCTCGTTACACCCCAAATCAGTTACATCATTGCGCGTCATTCGTATGACTGCGCTCTTTACTTTGGGCGGTGGATTGAACACGTCTTCATCTACCGTGAACAAATATTCCACATTGTACCACGCCTGAATGAGTATCGAAAGAATGCCGTTGAGCTTGTTTCCCGGCGATGCAGCAATGCGCTGTGCCACTTCGCGCTGTATCATACCCGTGCAACAGGGTATGAGTTGGCGGTATTCAAGCATCTTAAAGAATATTTGACTGGAGATATCGTAAGGATAATTACCCGTTAGAACAAACCTATGTCCGCCGAATATCGTATTTAAGTCCATACGCAAGAAGTCTTCTCCAATGATTTTATCGCGTAACTGCGGATAGTTTTCATGCAGAAAAGCCACCGATTCGCGGTCTATTTCTACGGCTCTGATCTCGCGCTCTTTGGTAACCAAGAACTGTGTAAGCACGCCCGTGCCCGGTCCGATCTCCAATATAGGAATATCAGGGCAGGCGTCTACCGTATCCGCAATGCGTTTTGCTATGCTTAGATCGGTCAGGAAATGCTGGCCGAGGTTCTTCTTTGGCCTGACGGTTCTCATGAACAATACTTCTATTCGGGCAACAAAGATACGAAATAATATGCAAAAAGAAAGTGGCGAACCGATATTTAATCGATCCGCCACTTATATTTAAATCTAAAAAATACTCTTTTTAAGAGGGATTAAGATTACTTGTTTTCCAAGTTAATCTTATTTCCCAAATTGATAGCCTGTGCAATCATGATTGCTACAACGGCAAATACCATTAATGTTACCATAATTTAATTACCTTTCTTTAATTTGTTATCCTTACTATTGTTTTGACGCTGCAAAGTTATGACACATTTCTGTGTGCGCAAACAATATTGAATAAAAAGGTAGGAATATGGCATTTTTATTGATACATATCAATGATATGAGGTGAAAACAGACAGAAAAAGCCCGATATATTTTTGGCATTATGCCCAAATTCCATTAACTTTGCAAGAACATAAAGCAAGTACCGCAAATGAAGAATATAGCGAATAATGCCTTGAAAATAGGACTTTCACTGCTTTTCGGAGGTATTATCCTCTATTGGATGTATCGAGGATTCGACTTTAAACGTATAAAATACGTGCTTCTTCATGAGATGAACTGGATATGGATGCTGCTTTCATTTCCGTTTGGCATACTGGCTCAGATGTTCAGAGGCTGGCGGTGGCGCCAAACTTTGGAACCTGTAGGCGAACACTCTCGTGCATCCGTGCGCATCAATTCTATCTTTCTTTCCTATGCAGTAAGCCTTCTGATCCCACGAATAGGCGAGTTTGCCCGTTGCGGAGTGCTCAAACGTTACGACAACGTGTCGTTCCCGAAAGCGCTGGGCACTGTAGTTACCGAGCGTGCCATCGACTCCTTGCTCGTCTTGTTGATTGCCGGATTGACATTTCTTTTCCAATTCAAGGTCTTTACGACTTTCTTCCAAAAGACCGGAACAAGCATGGATACGGTCTTATACCGCTTCACTACCACCGGTTACATCATAACCTTAGCCTGCGGTGCCGCTGCTATAGGACTGATAGTTTACCTACTTCGCAAGCTCTCTATATATAATAAGGTAAAGAACACGTTGCAAGGACTGTGGCAAGGCATAGCCTCTTTAAGGAACATAAAGAATATTCCACTCTTTATTTTCTTTACTTTAGCCATCTGGGGGAGCTACTTTGTGCACTATTACCTTACTTTTTTCTGCTTCGAGGCAACCTCTCATTTAGGCATATCTTGTGCATTAGTCACCTTTATAGTGGGCAGCATTGCGGTAATTGTGCCCACTCCGAACGGCGCAGGGCCATGGCATTTCGCCGTTAAAACCATGCTCATTCTCTACGGCATAGCCGAGACAGACGCCCTTTACTTCGTACTTATCGTGCATTCCATACAGACTTTGCTCGTTGTGGCATTGGGTATATATGCATGGATTGCACTCTCTATGACGAGTAAACATACGTAAAGTGAGGGACAATTCTTATTTTTAAAAATCATAATCCACATAAATGTTTAACACAGGAGTCAAAGAATGAAGAACTACAAGGAAGACCCAAAATCGTCAACCTATGCCCCAGTTCCTCAATCCCTGCTCCTCTAAAATCAATGACTATGAGTGAAATCAAAAATTTACAGCCCGAATGCATCTGGCGCAACTTCTATGCGCTGACGCAAGTTCCACGTCCTTCCGGACATTTGGAGAAGATACAGCAGTTCTTACTCGACTTTGCAAAGCAGGCAGGTGTACAGGCTTTCAAAGATTCAGGTAACAACATCGTGATGAAGAAGCCCGCTACAGCAGGCATGGAAGGCCGAAAAACGATCTTACTGCAGGCACATATGGACATGGTACCACAGAAGTCGCCCGAAAGTAAGCACAATTTTGAGACCGATCCCATAGAGCCTTATATTGACGGAGAGTGGGTAAAGGCCCGTAACACTACGCTCGGAGCCGACGATGGCATAGGGGTTGCCGCCATTATGGCGGTGATGGAAGCCAAAAACCTGAAGCACGGACCGATAGAAGCCGTTATCACTGCCGATGAAGAAACGGGCATGTACGGTGCTAACGACTTACCTGCAGGCGAGCTGAATGGCGATATACTGATGAATCTCGACTCGGAAACATGGGGTAAGTTTGTCATCGGAAGCGCCGGAGGTATAGATGTAACGGCAGAACTCGACTATAAAGAAGCCGAAACAGATAAAGAAGACGTCGCTTTAAAAGTAACCCTGAAAGGACTGCGCGGCGGTCATTCGGGCTTAGAGATACACGAAGGCCGCGCCAATGCCAACAAACTCATGGTACGTTTCGTGCGCGAAGCCGTCGAAGAGTGCGAGGCAAGGCTCGCTACATGGCACGGAGGGAACATGCGCAATGCCATTCCGTTCAAGGCAGAAGTGGTGCTTACCATGCCTAAGGAGAATGTACAGAGCGTGAAAGAACTGATAAACGATTGGAAAGAAGACTTCATCGACGAGTTCAAAGGCATAGAAAATACGGTGGAATTTTATGCGGAAGAAGTAGATACACCCAAGACCGAAGTGCCCGCGGAGATACAAGACAACCTGATAGATGCCATATATGCCTGCCATAACGGTGTGGTTCGTATGATTCCCTCCTATCCCGAAGTGGTGGAAACCTCATCTAATCTCGCCATTATAGATATAGAGAACGGCAAGGCAACGGTCAAAATACTGGCACGAAGCTCGCGTGAAGACATGAAAGATTATATTGTGAAGACGCTCGAAAGCTGCTTCAACATGGCCGGTATGAAAGTTACAACGGCGGGAAGTTATGGAGGTTGGGATCCTAACCCCGACAGTGAAATACTTCATAAGTTACTTAAAACCTATAAAGAACTGTTCCATGAAGATGCTATCGTGCAGGTAGATCACGCCGGTCTGGAGTGTTCGATCATCTTAGGCAAGTATCCTAACTTAGATGTTGTGTCGCTCGGTCCCACCATCCGCAGCCCTCACACCACCACAGAGCGCTGTCTCATCAGCACCATAGCGCCGTTCTGGGAACTGATGAAGAAAGTTCTTGAAGAGGTACCTGCAAAGTAAATCGCATCACAAAGGTGCACGTGGCATCATAAGAAAGGCACGGAACGCACAGTCGCATCCGTGCTTTTTTGTGATACATCCGTCCGATATGCTTGTTACACGGTATGCCTATTAGTGATATAACTATATTCTAATACCGATAAATATACTGTTTATCTTCCATAAATTCGCCTTTTCGAACTACTTCAACTACCTGTCGAAGATGCTGACACAACAGATGAAATTTTACAAAGAATACCCCGACTACGGCTTTTCGGCCTCATGGAGCCACAAAGGTTCCCACACTGAAGTCGGCGTAAAGCAGATATTCGAAACACATCCCTATTATCATGAAAATGTATTTACACCTTATTATACTAATAAGCGCCGGATTTTCAACGACGACATGAAACAGATGATATATGTAAAATATTCGTATAACGTCGATTTCGGGCGCAAGTTGCAACACCACGACGTAGAAGTAGACAAGACAACCAATTCGGCCATCCTCTACAGATAGTACGAAAAAAATTATCGGCAATGGGAAAAAACATGCTCATTACCGATGTTTTTTAATAAAAAATGTTTATTTTTGCACCGCAAAACATAAAGTATAACGAATTTATGGACGATTATCACGCGGAAAATAAGAACTGATTGATGGAGGTAGTATTCTTGATGAACTGACCTTCATGCACTATTTTTATTCATTTAGAAGGTCAAGATCATTATGAGAACATACTGGAATATCAACGGAAACCTAAAGGCTATCAACGAATGGGAGACTAACTGCTGGATACAGGTTACATGTCCTACTGAAGAAGATCAGCAGGAATTGGAAGATAAATTCGCCATACCCGATTACTTTTTATCAGACATAAGCGACACGGATGAGCGTGCCCGCTATGAATATGATGACGGATGGATGCTCATTATTCTACGTATTCCTTACGTAAAAGAGATACGCAGTCGCACTCCTTATACCACTGTACCCCTCGGTATTATCCATAAACGCGACGTAACCATTACGGTTTGCTACTACGAAACCAATATGATGATAGACTTCGTGAGCTATCAACAGAAACGAGGCGTTGGGTTTACCGACTATGTGGATATGATATTCCGGCTCTTCTTATCGTCTGCAGTATGGTATCTGAAACGGTTGAAACAGATTAATAATCTGATAGAAAAAGCCAAGCATAACCTTGATCACGAAGTAAACAATGAGAGTCTAATCGGTTTAAGTCGCTTGCAAGATTCGCTTACATACTTTATAACCTCCATCCGTGGTAACGAAAACCTGCTTGCCAAGCTGAAATTCAAGCTACAAGTGGATGAACTCGATGCCGATATGATAGAGGATGTGAACATCGAAATGACACAGGCACGAGAGACAACCAGTATCTATTCCGACATATTAGAGTCTACCATGGATACTTATTCGAGCATCATTAACAACAATATGAATACAGTTATGCGTACTCTGACATCGGTTAGTATCATCATGATGTTCCCTACACTCATCGCATCCCTATTCGGTATGAACCTCATCAACGGCATGGAACATAGCCGCTTCGGCTTCATAATGGCGCTGGTGATATCGTTTGTCGTTTCTGGAGTTTCGTGGTGGATATTAAGATCGAAAAGACTACTTTAAACATCCGAACATTAAAAAAAGCATATTTAATTAGGTATTTACGTTTTTTTTATTTAAGTTTGCAGTCTATAATATATCTTTTGGAAAAATCCAAATCATAAACTTAAACGGAAAAACAATGGACTTTCAAGAGAATGCCTTAGAAGAAGAGGTAAGAAAAGATGATAATAAGCAAGTTGAAGCTGGAGTAAATGCTGTGCCTATAGAGGAAGAACAATCTACCGACAAACAGTCTGAAGAACCTAAAAACGGCAATCAGGGAAAATCGGCTGCTGTTACTAAGGTGTATAAGACCAAACAAGAAGTAATAGAGCGCCTGAAAGATATCGTTAGAAACGATGAAAATCCCAAAAAGGAAGAACTGGATGTGCTGAAAACCACGTTCTATAAACTGCACATAGCCGAACGCGATGCCAAACAGAAAGAATATCTTGAGGCAGGTGGAGATCCGGATAAGTACCAAATCATGCCCGATGAAGACGAAGAAGTGTTCAAGGCTGAGATGGGACTTATTAAAGAAAAACGTGCCAAACTGTTCCTTCAACAGGAAGAAGAGAAGAAAGAAAACCTGAAAAAGAAACTTGAAATCATCGAAAAAATTAAGTCCATCGCCACTTCTCCCGATGAAGCGAACAAGTCATTCCAAGAGTTTAAGGCATTACAACAGGAATGGAAAGAGATAAAGAACGTGCCGGCAGACAAAGCAAATGAACTGTGGAGAAACTATCAGCTGTATGTAGAACAATTCTATGACTTACTGAAACTTAACAGTGAAGCACGTGAATACGACTTCAAGAAGAACTTTGAATTGAAAACAAAGCTCTGTGAAGCAGCCGAAAAGTTGGCCGATGAGAGCGATATCATTAGTGCTTTCCACCAATTACAGGAGTTACACCAGCAATATCGTGAGATTGGACCGGTGGCAAAAGAACTTCGTGAGCAGATGTGGGCACGCTTTAAAGCCGCTTCTACCGTTATCAACAAGAAACATCAGCAACATTTTGAGCAACTACGCTCACAGGAAGAGGAAAATCTTTCTAAGAAAACAAGGCTTTGCGAGCAAGTAGAAACCATTGCAAAGGAAGAAAATAAAGGTACGGGTGATTGGGAAAAACATACCAAGGCCATTATTGAATTACAGGCACAATGGAAAACTATCGGCTTTGCACCCCAGAAAATGAACGTGAAAATATTTGAACGTTTCCGTGCAGCATGCGATGATTTTTTCACTCGGAGAGCTGAATATTTCAAACAAATAAAAGAAAAATTTGCAGAAAACGCTGAAAAGAAAAAAGATCTTATAGAGAAAGCCCGCGCTTTGAAAGACAGTACAGACTGGAAATCCACCACAGATAAATTGATAGCCTTGCAAAAAGAATGGAAAAACACCGGTATAGTGCCCAAAAAACAAGGTGATCAATTGTGGAACGATTTCCTCGAAGCATGCAACTATTTCTTCAATGCACGCAATGCAGCCAATGCCGACACCCGCGACAAAGAGCGAAATAATTTGGAAGCCAAGCGTAACATCATTGAACAACTGAAAGAGTTGATCGAGAATACCGCAGATGATATTCAAGAAAAAGCACAGGCCTTGGTCGAAGAATATAACAAGGTAGGGCATGTTCCTTTCAAGGACAAAGAGAAAATATATAAAGAATATCACGACGTTCTTGACAAGCTTTATGATGAACTGCATGTATCCATCGCCCGTAAACGCCTTGATGATTTCAAGAATAATCTAAAAAATGTAGCTAAACGCGGTGAGGATGCGCTTGACAATGAGCGTGGAAAATTGATACGCAGATACGAGCAGCTCAAACAAGAAGTTCAGACTTATGAAAATAACCTCGGCTTTATAAATGCATCAAGTAAAAAAGGAAATAGTTTGGTTGACGAGATGAATCATAAAGTCCAAAGGTTGAAAGATGATTTGGAATTGGTAAAACAGAAAATAAAAGCCATAGACAAGCAAAACGCAGAATAAAATCTATTGTAATAGACAGCGTATACATGTTGTCTATTACTAAATATTATAGCAAACTTCATACCTTAACTCCCCCTCTCTAATATACGTTAAATTTCCTCACTATAATAACGTGTCTCTGATATTTTTACTATTTTTGCAAAGAGAATAGAGTGTACGATTAGTATGAATGAAAAGAATATAGAGACCACAGAACACAAAAATCCTTTCTTCCAGCCCTATAAGACGCCACACAACACGGTGCCTTTCGATCGCATTCAGACTCCCGACTACGAGAAGGCGTTCATGGAAGGCATACGACGTGACGATGAAGAGATAGAAAAGATAACGAATAATCCCGCCGAACCGACTTTCGACAACACTATCATACATGTAGACATCTCGAAAGGCGAACATTATTACGACCTACTCGATAGGGTTTCTAACACTTTTTCATGCATGTTGTCGGCTGATACCAACGATGAACTTGATGAATTAGCACAGAAAATGAGTCCGATACTTACCAAACATGCCAACGATGTGATGCTTAACGAACGCATGTTTGCACGGGTAAAACACATTTATGAGCACCCTGACCGCAAACTTTCGGCCGAAGAACAAATGCTACTCGATAAATGTTACGACGGTTTTGTGCGCAGTGGAGCGCTTCTAAATGCCAATGGCAAGGAGCAACTTCGCCGACTTACCGAAGAAGCAGCCATGCTCTCACTGCAATTCTCGCAAAACCTGTTGAAAGAAAATAAGGCTTTCGAACTGCATATCACCGATGAAAAGCAGCTCGACGGACTACCTGAAACGTCGCGAGAAGCCGCGGCTTTGGCTGCTAAAGAGAAAGGATCAGAGGGATGGATATTCACTCTCGACTTTCCAAGTTTCTCGCCTTTCATGACTTATTCTACCCAACGCGACCTGCGCAGACGCATGTATATGGCGCGAAACACGGAATGTACGCACGATAATACGGAAAACAATCTCGACATTTGTAAGCGTCTGATCAACCTGCGTCGCGAAATAGCGCAGTTACTCGGCTATGATACCTACGCCGACTATGTGCTCAAGCACCGCATGGCAAGCAATGTAGGCAACGTATATAAGCTTTTAGACGAATTGATCGATGCCTATAAACCCGCTGCACAGAAAGAAGTGGCCGAGATAGAAGCCATGGCAAAACAAATGGAAGGGAACGATTTCGAGCTTATGCCATGGGATTTCGGCTACTACAGCCATAAGTTGCAGATGGAGAAATATAATATCGACGCTGAAATGCTGCGCCCCTACTTCGAACTTTCCAACGTTATCCGAGGTGTATTCGGTCTGGCTACGCGTCTTTACGGCATCTCCTTCGAGGAGAACAAAGATATTCCGGTGTATCATAAAGACGTGAAAGCCTACGATGTTTTTGATAAAGACGGCTCCTATCTTGCCGTTTTATATACCGATTTCCACCCTCGTAAAGGCAAACAGGGGGGCGCTTGGATGACGGAATTCCAAGGACAATGGATCGATCATAAGGGCAACAACGTGCGTCCGCATGCCAGTTTAGTAATGAATTTTACCAAGCCTACTGCCGACAAACCGGCCCTGTTGACGCTCGGAGAGGTAGAAACGTTCCTGCATGAGTTCGGGCATTCTCTGCACGGAATATTCGCCAACACCCGCTTCGAGAGCCTTTCAGGCACGAATGTTTGGTGGGATTTCGTTGAATTACCCTCGCAATTCATGGAAAATTTTGCCGTTGAAAAAGAATTTCTGCGTACGTTTGCTTTCCATTACCGAACGGGCAAAGTCATTCCCGACAACCTAATAGAGCGTATTATCCGTAGCCGTAACTTCAACGCAGCCTACGGATGCATGCGACAGGTGGCTTTCTGTCTGCTTGATATGGCCTATTACACGAAAACAGAAGCATTTACCGATGATATTATTCCTTTCGAAAAACAAGCATGGGAGCGGGCTATGGTAATGCCACAATTGCCGGATACCTGTATGACAACGCAATTCAGCCACATTATGGCGGGCGGCTATGCAGCCGGATACTACAGTTATAAGTGGGCAGAAGTGCTGGATGCCGATGCTTTCAGTGTATTCAAACGCAACGGAATATTCAATCAAAAGACGGCACAAAGCTTTCGCGACAACATTCTATCACGCGGAGGAACCGAACACCCAATGATTCTATACAAGCGATTTCGCGGACAAGAGCCCACTATACAGGCACTGCTCGAACGCGATGGTATACATCTGAACGAGGAGAGGGGAACGAATAGCAAGAAGTGATGAACGATTTACCTTTTACAAAGATATGGTATTGGTAGACGAGAAACAACAGAAATTAGACCTACGCTACCTGCGTATGGCTCGCGTGTGGGCAGAGAACAGCTATTGCAAACGCCGCCAAGTGGGTGCACTTGTGGTGAAAAACAAAATGATAATTAGTGATGGTTACAACGGAACGCCCAGCGGATTCGAGAATATCTGCGAAGATGAAAACGGTATCACTAAGCCCTATGTACTCCACGCAGAGGCTAATGCCATCACGAAATTAGCATGTAGTTCAAATAATAGCGACGGTTCCACACTCTATGTAACTGCTGCACCCTGTATAGAATGTGCTAAACTCATCATACAAGCAGGTATCAAGCGTGTTGTCTACGGCGAACACTATCGGTTAGAAGATGGCATCGACCTACTCAAAAAAGCAAATATTGAAGTTATATATTTAACCCCCGATAAACATGAACAAGAATAAAAACCGATACATGCCGCTACTGATGGCACTCTGCGTGGTTATCGGTATCATCATAGGTTCATTCTACGCGAACCATTCCTCCGGAAATCGATTGAACATCATTAATTCGGGCAGCAAAAGGCTCAACGATTTACTGCACATCATTGACGACCAATATGTTGACAAGGTAGATATAGACTCGCTGGTAGAGAAAGCCATTCCGCAAATACTATCTGAGCTTGATCCCCATTCAGTATATATCAGTGCCAAAGACGTACAGGCCGCCAATGATGATCTGAAAGGATCATTCTCCGGAGTAGGTATAGAATTTACAATAAGGCAAGACACCATCCATGTTCAAAATGTTATCAGTAATGGTCCGGCAGAGCGGGCAGGCATTATAGCCGGCGATAAAATCGTAACGATTGACGGAAAGAAGTTCATCGGGAAAGTCGTTACAAACGAAGAAGCTATGCATCGGTTGAAAGGACCTAAAGATACCAAGGTGCGAATCGGCGTGTTGCGTTACGGACAGAAAAATATCAAAGAATTTACGGTTACGCGAGGCGATATACCCGTAAAGAGCATCAGTGCCACTTACATGCTTGACGATTACACGGGATACATCCGCATCAAGAGTTTTGGAGAAACTACCTATCCTGAATTGCTAATCGCTTTAGCACAATTATCCCAAGAAGGATTTACAAACCTCGTTATAGATTTACGCGACAATACGGGCGGTTATCTGCAGTCAGCCGTACAGATAGCAAATGAATTTCTGCCGAACGATCGTCTTATCGTATACACCCAAGGTCGCAAATCACCCAGACACGACTACACGAGCAATGGCCACGGCAGCTATCAAAAGATACCTCTCGTGGTTTTAATCAACGAAGGATCGGCTTCAGCATCAGAGATTTTCGCAGGAGCTATGCAAGATAACGACCGTGCAACTATCATCGGACGCCGCTCTTTCGGCAAAGGACTGGTACAACAGCAAATCGAATTTTCCGACGGAAGTATGATCCGTCTGACCATTGCACGCTATTACACGCCTTCAGGACGCTGCATTCAAAAGCCTTATACACTGGGAGATGATACAAATTACGCCCAAGATCTGCTCTCACGCTACCAACATGGTGAGTTTTTCTCGCAAGATTCCATTAAACATACGGGACCTGCATACCACACAAGTATCGGGCGCACCGTATACGGCGGTGGCGGGATCACTCCCGATATCTTTGTTCCGGAAGACACATCCAACGTGACTTCCTACTATAAGCAGGCCAGCATGAGCGGACTGATTCTGCAATTTGCTTTCACCTACACCGATGACAACCGTCTTAAATTAAACACTTTCAAAGAGATGACCGAGATGGCCGACTATCTGGTCAAACAAAACACAGTTGATAAATTTGCCTCCTATGCCGATGAACACGGATTGAAACGTCGTAATTTGATGATACTCAAATCACACAAACTGTTGGAACGTTATATCAACAGCCGCATCATATATAACATGCTCAACGAGGAGGCATGGAATGAATATCTCAATATGGATGATCCGGTGATTACCGCAACGCTACGAGTGTTCAAAAATAACGCTGCTTTCCCTAAGAAGCCGCTACCTAAGGCAACTGCAAAACGGACGCAAAAAGTTGCTATCACAGTCACTACTCCCTATGAATACCGCTCGTTGCACACCAATCCACACCTAATAACCCATGCTTAAAAATGAGACAAGGAACCAAATACGTAAAATAAAGCGACAATTCACGCCCGACAAACTACGTGAGTTGTCGCTTTGTATTATGCAGCGATTACTCATACACCCACGTATCATCGCTGCAAAAACCATACTCATGTACTTTTCATTGTCCGATGAACCAAACACACACGATACCATTGATCATCTTACAGCCATGGGCAAACGAATTCTATTGCCCGTAGTAACAGGTGAGAATACTATGATCTTACGCGAATATCACAACAGAAAGAGCCTACAAAAAGGCCTTTTCGGTATTATGGAACCTACAGGCAAACCATTTACAGCCTATGAAGAAATCGATATTGCAGTAGTGCCGGGGATAGCATTCGATATCACCGGCAATCGTTTAGGGCGCGGTCAGGGTTATTACGACCGCTTCCTGCAACCACTACCCCATTTATATAAAATAGGCGTTTGCTTTGATTTCCAAAAGTTATCTTGTATCCTAATCGATGAAAACGATGTGCGCATGAATGAAATATTGTAGATATAAGAAAATCGTTTCTCTCTAACTTTTTCCATAGGGAGGGAAGATCAGCATGCTTCTCTCTTTGAAAAAGAGAAATAGAAAAAGAATTAATCTCAGCTATTACTATATACTGTTTCCTCTACGACTTTCTCTTACTTAGTGGAGGGATACATTATATTGGTGACACAGACATCAAATTCTATTCACTAACCCTTATTTTTCATCACTGTTCTTTCCCTCGAGAAGCCATATGTTCCGCTCGTGCACGGTCGGGCTTACCTGTCTGTGTCATGGGAATGGCGCTTACAGACAAGATACAACGCGGCTGCCAATATTTCGGAAGCACTCTCCGGCACACCTCACGTACCTGTTCAACATCGGAAAACTGCACAAGCAGTACCACTGCCTCGCCGAGCTCACCGTCATGCCGCTTGGTTATTAAATAAGGTTTCAGCATGTATGGGCGCAACAAACGCTCTACCTCTTCGGCTTGAATCTTGATACCACCGCTGTCGATCACGTTGTCTTTCCGCCCTATAATGCGGAACCGCCTCCCGTCTTCGGCCATCTCGGCGATATCGTTGGTCGTCAAAACGGCGTTACACACCCGTGGCGCATCTATCACCAAGCAATTATCTTCGTTCAAGCCCACCCTTACACTCTCGAAAGGCGTGTACCACAGACTCGCTTCCTCGCCGTTCAATCGTCGTAAGGCGACATGCGAAAGCGTCTCGGTCATGCCGTACGTACTCCACACAGCATTCGGAAACGTGCGCAACTGCTGCTCCATAGCATCGTCTATCGCACCGCCTCCAATAATCAGATGGCGTATCGTCAGCAACAGTCTGCGCTCCTCGGGTACCTGCAAGCTATTATATACCTGCATAGGAACCATAGCTGCAAAGTCTATGCGCTGCCCCTTACCGACCAAGCAGGCCAGCGGATGGCTCGCAGGAGATACTTCTATCAGCTGCAGACCACACGTCAAAGCACGCACAACCATCATCTTTCCGGCGATATAGTCTAATGGCAGGCACAACAACGCCGTATCGCCGGCATGCAATCCTAAAAAGTTACAGGTAATACGGGCACTCTCTTCCATGCGTTTTTTCTCCACCTGTATGGGCTTAGGCTTACCGGTAGAACCGCTTGTATGCACAAGCAGTGTTTCCGAACGGTCATTCCATTCGTCTAAGAACTCGCCGAGAACCATAATTTATCGCCTTTCATCGCAATCGGCATTTTTATATTGTCAGTAAAAAGTGCCCCTGTACCCAAGCCCTGCGGCAGATTTATCGCCGGTCCATATTGCTTGGCAGCCAGATGGGCGACGGCATTAAGGCCCACGTTACTTTCGAGTGCGCTCGTTATCCATGTACCTATGCCTCGTTCCCTCGCCATTCTGATCCATTCTTCCGTACCGTACATGCCTCCGTGAAGCGAGGGTTTCAACACGATGAAAGTCGGTTTGATGGTGTCGAGCAGTGCTTCTTTCATCGCCGGAAGATTCACACCGATGAGTTCTTCATCCAAGGCAATGGGCACAGGCGACTCTCTGCACAGCCTTGCCATGTCGTTCCATTGGTGCTGACGAATGGGTTGTTCGATGGAATGAATATCGTATCGCGCCAACAGTTCAAGCTTTTTCAGGGCCTCATCTGTATCGAAACCGCCATTAGCATCCACACGCAATTCTATTTGTTCCTTAGTATAACGCTCACGTATGTGGCGGATAAGCGCTATTTCCCGTTCGAATTCTATCGCGCCAATCTTCATCTTGATGCAACGAAAGCCTATCCGTAGCTTTTCTTCGATGCGTGCAAGCATTTCGCCGTATGTACCCATCCATACCAGACCGTTAATCGGGATGCCTTCTTCGCCACGACCGAAAGGGATATCGAACAGCTTCACACTGCCTGCATGCAGGTTCTGCCACGCCGTTTCCAACCCGAAAAGTATCGAAGGATACGGGCGCAACATGCTTACGTCTATCTTTCCGGTCCGACAAACCATCTCGCAAACGTCCTTCAATATACGTTCATACTCAGGTATATCATCGCAACTCAACTGCGGAAGAGGCGCACATTCACCGATACCTTTTACCCCCGGCAGCTGCGGAGAGGTCATCTCCAAGAACCAGCTATGCCGCGTAACGTACACACCCCGCGAGGTTCTCACCGGTTGTTTGAAGTGGAACGTGCGTTCCGAGACAGATATGTCGTAGTTCATCACCATTTTTATAAGCTCTGTTTCAAGTGTATATCTATGGAAACTGTGGGTATTGGTCGAAATCGGGTTTACGTTTTTCCAAGAAAGCCCTACCGCCTTCCTGTGCCTCATCCATAGTATAATAAAGTATGGTGGCATCTCCGGCAAGCTCCTGTATGCCGGCTTGTCCGTCCAACTCGGCATTCAGTCCGGCTTTGATCATACGCAGGGCGAGCGGACTACGTTCGATCATCGTCTCTGCCCATGCCACGCATTCGTCTTCCAAGTCCTTATACGGCACTACTTTGTTAACCATACCCATGCTCTCTGCCTCGTGTGCCGTATATTGACGGCACATGAACCATATTTCCCTCGCCTTCTTTTGACCGACGATACGTGCCAGATACGACGCTCCGAAGCCTGCATCGAACGAACCTACCTTAGGCCCAGTCTGCCCAAAGACGGCATTTTCACTCGCTATCGTAAGGTCGCACATCACGTGGAGCACGTGCCCGCCACCGATAGCATAGCCGTTTACCATCGCTATAACGGGTTTCGGCAGACGTCGTATCTGCATCTGTACATCCAACACATTCAGTCTGGGCACGCCATCCGTACCCACATAGCCTCCTCGACCTTTCACATGCATGTCGCCTCCGGCACAAAAAGCCTTATCGCCCGCAC
>CAUUQE010000018.1:0-23899 GCA_963547065.1 uncultured Prevotella sp.
GATATTTCGCCCGGGTATTTGCTTTGGGCATCGGTCAGATTAACGCGGGCAAGACAGTCTTGCGCCCGTTTCACGCGTTCGCGATAGTTCATGGTGGAGAACATATCAAGGGGAAACATAACGTTTTCGAGTACTGAAAGGGAATCGAACAGCGCTGCACTTTGAAAAATCATGCCCATTTCGCGCCGCATTCTTACCTTATCTTTCTTGCTCATGCCCACAAAGTCGCGCCCGTCGTAAAGCACTTCGCCACTTGTAGGTTCGAGAAGTCCCACGAGATTTTTCATCAGAACGGTCTTTCCCGATCCGCTCTGGCCGATGATAAGGTTCGTCTTTCCATCGTCGAAGCGTGCATTGATGCCTTGCAACACCATTTTGTCTTCAAATGACTTGGTTAAGTTTTTTACTTCTATCATGATAAAAGAGTTAAGAGAGCAGTTGCGTAAGGAACACATCGGAAAAAAGAATGAGCACACTGCTGCTCACAACAGCATCGGTCGAAGCCTTTCCTACCTCCACCGAGCCACCCTTTACGCTGTAGCCGAAGTATGAAGACACGCTGGCAATGATGAATGCAAAGAACAAACTCTTGATGATACTCATCCACACGAACCACGGGTTGAACGCATGTTGCAGTCCGAGAGTAAGGTCTTCTGGCGTCAGTATATGGCCGATATAGGCCGTACCGTAGGCACCGAGGATGCCCGTAAGCGAGCTGAAAATGACGAGGAACGGCATGATGGTGACCAAGCCCATGATCTTCGGCAATATCAGATAACTCGCCGAATTCACTCCCATGATATCCAAAGCGTCGATCTGTTGCGTTACTCGCATCGTTCCGAGCTCCGAAGCGATGTTCGATCCTACCTTTCCGGCGAGGATAAGACACATGATTGACGACGAAAACTCGAGCAACATGATCTCACGGGTGGTATATCCCGACACCCAACGCGGCATCCACGGACTCTGTATGTTCAGCTTCATCTGTATGCAAATTACTGCTCCGATGAAGAAAGAGATGAGCAGCACGATACCTATAGAGTCGATACCGAGTTGCGACATCTCGTTAACGTATTGTTTGAAAAACATTCTCATGCGCTCCGGACGGCTGAACGACCGCCCCATGAGGATGAGATAGCGCCCGAAGGTGGTGAGATATTTATTGATGAGTTTTATGATAAGCATGCTTATAGATAGCAGTTGTTGTCTGCAAAAGTAACCAAAAATACGTAAAAACTGTTATAATGTTATCGGTTTTTTATGTTCTCGTGCGAGATAATATGTGTTTCGGCAACTTATTTTCTTCGATTTTAATTTGAATATGCTATTTTTACGCTGTAGTTCAATATTGTAAGTGTTTTTGATAGAGAGTACTTCTGTGGCAGACAGGCAGTGTGTCTATCGGGCATAGATAGTATGCTTGTTCGGGGTACAGTCAATATATGTCTGGAATGCAGTATATGCTTAAAAGTGATAGTTTGCCATGCGTTTATTGGCAGGTACTAAAAATATGTGGATTTCATAGTGCGAACAGTTAATATATGTAAATTAAATAACAAAAAAGTATGATTTTTCACGATAATTTAGATATAATCAAGAAAATCTTTATCTTTGCATTATACTAAAAACCAAAGGGACAGGTGTTTCAAACATTTCGCCGGTCTGACTAAAACAAACGAAACAGATGGTCTATTTAGAATGTGCTGAGAGTTGGACCATTCGCTGTGCTTTACTGTATGAATATAACTGTGAATAAAAACTATCTATTAAAAATTGTACACATAATTAATTAGTTAGCTTATGTATAAACCATTGAGAATTGTAAGTTTTATGCTGGCTTTCTCGGCATTTTCTGCATGTCCATTGCTCGCTACGCGCACTTCTGCAGTTAATGTGCAGGCCCCGCAAGAGAACAATGTTTGTAAAGGTGTGGTTACAGATAGCCACGGAGAACCTTTGGCCGGTGTGTCTGTGATCGTTAAAGGCACACAGCGCGGTACTACGTCGGATACGGAAGGAAACTTCTCTCTGCCCGGCATTAACAACGGCGATGTAATTCAGGCATCGTTTATTGGTTTCAAATCGGCTGAAGCCGTGTGGAACGGTAAAGCCCTTACTTTTGTGTTAAAAGACGACTCAGAACTTCTGAGCGAGGTTGTGGTTACGGCTATGGGTATCAAACGCGAATCTAAGTCGCTTGCTTATTCTGCCCAAACCGTAGGAGGCAAAGATGTAAACGAGATCAAGAATATTAATATGATCAATTCTTTGCAGGGTAAGAGTGCCGGTTTGAGCATTACACCCAACTCTACCGGTGCAGGCGGCGCATCTAAAATACTGTTCCGTGGCAGCAAGTCTATCAGCGGAAGCAATCAACCCTTGGTGGTTGTAGACGGTGTGCCTTTGATGATGAACATTTCTGACACTCAAGTGCATAGTAATTATGGTGGACAGCGCGACGGTGGAGATGCTCTCTCTGCTATTAATCCCGATGATATTGCACAGATAACTCTTCTGAAAGGTGCTTCTGCAGCGGCTCTTTATGGCGCCGTGGCAGCCAACGGTGCCATCATGATTACCACTAAATCGGCGCAATCTGGTAGGGTTGCCATCAACGTATCGAGTAACACCACCGCCGAGAGTGCCCTTATGTTACCTAAATTTCAGTCGAATTACGGTGTAAGCGATAGCGGTACTTTCAGCTGGGGCAGCAAGTTAAGCAGCTCGGCTCCTAATTATGCCAAGAAATTCTTCCGTACCGGTTTCACTACGAACAACTCTATATCGGTAGCGGGTGGTAATGATAAGATTTCTTCTTATTTCTCTTATGCCAATGTGATGTCGAACGGTATTACGCCGGAGAATAATTTTAAGAGTCATAACTTGTTGGCCAAAGTAGGTTTCAATGTGCTCGAACGCGTACATATAGATGTAAGTGCAGGCTATAACAAGCAGCATGTAAAGAATCAAGCTGCATCGGGTTTCATCAATAACCCGCTTACCGGTGCTTATCTCTTCCCCCGTGGAGAGAACTGGGATGACTATAAGAACAACTTTGAAGGTTACGATTCGTCGCTGAATACCAATATTCAACGCTGGACAAACGTAAAGCAAGAGCAGTTCTCTAACCCATACTGGATGGTTAACAGGCAGGTTCCGATTTCAGATCGTGACCGTTATGATTTCGGCGGAAGTATCAGATATGATATCATGGACGGGCTTTCTGTTACCGGCAGACTGCGTTATGAACGCGGCGACGAGCACTGGGTGTACAACGAGTATGCATCAAGTACTGGCGGTAGAAATCTCTTGGGCACGATGAAAGACAGTCGGATTTTCAGCGAACAGTTCTATGGCGATCTGCTTGCTTCTTACAATCATACGTGGGAAGATTTGTATGCATTCTCGGTAACGGCCGGAGCCAGCTTTACCAAAACTAAAGGCGAAGGTAACGAAGTTATAGGATGGGGCGACTCGAAATACGAGGTTATAGACGGAAAACCATCTGGCAATGCCTACTATCCCAACATTTTCTCGCCGGCGAACTACTATCGTTTGTCGACAATATTCTCTCGTAAAGACAAACGGCTGAACTCTATATTCGCCACAGCACAGTTCGGTTACAAGGATGGATTGTTCTTTGACGTGACTGCACGTAACGACTGGTCGTCTTCTTTAGCATTTACAGAGAGCGTATCGTTCTTCTATCCATCGTTCGGAACAAGTATCTTGCTCGATAAGTTTATCAATTTGGGCAAGGAAGTGAATATGTTGAAACTCCGCGCTTCTTACTCTATTGTGGGTAACGATGTGCCTGTGTTTATGAGTAACCTTAGATATACGTTGAAAGACGGTGGCTCTTTAACCCCTCCCGACAAGGCTCCGTTCCGCACATTGAAGCCGGAAAAGACGCATTCTCTTGAGCTTGGTATCGAAGGAATGTTCTTTGATAACCGCTTAGAGGCTAATATTACTTATTATAAAACCAATACAAAGAACCAGTTCTTCGACATAGAAGCTCCTTGGGAGACAGGTCTACGCAGGCGATATGTCAATGCAGGCAATGTAGAGAACCAAGGTGTGGAATTTAGTCTTTCATGGCATCAGAAGTTCACCAATGACTTTGCTTGGACGACAAGATACAACTTCGCTTACAACAAGAACAAAATCAAGGATTTGGTTGAAAATCTGAACGACGGACTTACGCTTGCCGACTACGGTGGAGCTAAGTTTATCCTGAAAAAGGGCGGACAGTATGGCGACTTATATGTACGTCAGATCAAGCGTGACAGTAACGGAAAGCCCGTCGTGGATAACGGTGCACCGGTTTTAGGTGGCGATAATCTCGCCGATCTGAAGTATGTTGGTAACATGATTGCTAAGGTTAATATGGGCTGGAGTAATACTTTAACCTATAAAGACTTTGCGTTATCGTTCCTTATTGATGGCAAATTCGGAGGCAAGGTGTTATCTATGACGGAGGCAACTCTCGATGGATGGGGCGTATCCAAACGTTCCGGTGCAGCTCGCGATGCAGGGAATGTTGAATTGGATGGTTCCACGTTCGATCCGCAGAAGTTCTATCAGACTGTCGGAGCTACTAACTTCAATTCGCAGTATGCCAACGAAATGTATGTGTACAAGGCTACCAACGTTCGTATGCGCGAGCTCTCTCTCGGGTATACGTTCCGTAATCTCTTCGGATTCGGCAAGAATCTCACCGCTTCGCTTATCGCCCGTAACCTGTTCTTCTTCTATAAAGATGCGCCGATGGATCCGGATGTATCTCTTGGTACGGGCAACGGATGGCAGGGTGTAGACATGTTTACATTGCCGTCTTCGCGCAGTATCGGTCTTAACTTAAAGCTTAATTTCTAAAAATTGATGATCTTATGAATATCAAGAAAATAATATCCTATGCGTCGGCTGCCGCTTTGATGGCGATGAGCGGTATAGCACTGACCGGTTGTACGGATAACTTCGAGACGTTGAATACCAATAAATACGAGGTAGATCCGAACAATATGCCGTTTGCAGCTCAGTTTATTGAGCCTATGACTTATGTCTATGCTCCTCATCAGAACATGTTTCAGTTCTGGACCAACCTGAGTATTGACCTTTTCGGTGGCTATTTCATGACTCCCCATAACTTCGGAGGTAATGGAAACGTAGACTATAAGTTGAACAGGGGCTTCTGTGGAGGGATGTACGAGAACTATTATCTGCACTTATTCAATAATACCAGCCGCCTTATCAAGGCCTGCGACGAGAAAGGTATTACCGATTTTGCGGCCGTAATGCGTGTGGTTCAGGCTTATGCAACCGCATGTGCGACGGATGCTTACGGCCCTATAGCCTACAGTTCTGTAATAGAAAGCAACGGCGTCTCGTTTGCCTACGACAAGCAGGAATACATCTACAACTCCATTTTCAAGCTTTTAGACGATGCGATAGCAGGTTTCAAGAGCGGTACGTCTACGGCGGAACAGATGCAGGCATTCGATTATTGGTGCAATGGTGATAAAACTTTGTGGATAAAAGTGGCCAACCAATTCAAACTGCGTTATGCCATGCGCATCGTAAAGGCTAATCCTACCTTGGCTAAACAGAAGGCCGAAGAGGCTGTCCAGGGCGGTGTGTTGACATCGGCAGACCGTGATATCCTGATCGACCATGGTATTAGTAATGAGCTCACCCGCATGTTCGAGTGGGGCGATTGCGGCATGAATGCCAATTTGGTTACTATTATGGAAGGTTTCAACGATCCGCGTATCGGTCTTTATATGACTAAGAACACCGGTGATGTGCAGGTAAATGGAGCAACAGTTGTGGCAAAAGGTGCCCAATATCTGGGTATACGCGGCGGTTGTGAATTGCCTAATAAGCCCAATGCATGGGCAAATTATTCCAGCATTGTGTGCTCTTATGCTACTCCGTTACCCGTTATGAAGGTGGCAGAGGCCTACTTCTTGCGGGCTGAAGGGGCATTGCGTGGCTGGAGTATGGGCGGAACAGCCAAAGACCTTTACGAAGAAGGTATCAAAGTTTCCATGCAGAACGAGCTTAAATATAAGAAGGCTTACTCTTCGGTAACGTCTATCACAGACGCACAGATTACGGCTTACATCAACGGTACGACCACGCAGGCGAATTATGTCGATCCTGCAAATTCGGCAAATAACATCAATGCCCAGAATACCGTGAGCGTGAAATGGGATGATAGTGCAACTAATGAAGAGAAATTGCAGCGTATCATCATTCAAAAATGGATTGCCAACTTTCCACTCTCTACCGAGGCATGGGCGGATTATCGCCGTACCGGCTATCCTAAACTGTTCCCCAATAGGGTGAATAAGAGCGAAGGCACTATCGATACCGATGAGCAGATACGCCGCTTGATCTACTCTACAGTAGAGATCAATACCAACAATGCCGAGATGCAAAAAGGTATAGAACTCCTCAATCAGGAGAATACGAGTACCAAGTTTAAGGGCGATATCGGCGGTACCCGTGTATGGTGGGACAAGCAAGGCGTAGCCAATTTCTAAACAGTATGTATGAATAACGAATACCGAGGTGGCGCATGAAACGGGACCTCGGTATTTATATCGGGAAGACAAATAAGAGCAAACGGCTGTAATGGCACCCTGTTTCTTGTTTGTCTTTCTCTTCTTTTCTACAGAAAAACCCTTAATAGTTCTAAACAATTCGGTATCTTTCATATTTTTGCACTACCTTTGCCAAAGATAGGCAGTATTCGGTAGTTTGAAAGCGAGTTTTTATTATGTTCGTTTATACTGCTTTTGCAACAGAAGTAACGATTGAATATGGAAGATAAAGGTATTATGCAGGGAGGAAATATGGGCGAAGGAATGGTTCTCCGTACCGAGGGATTGGTGAAAAAGTATGGAAAGCGCACCGTTGTAAACGATGTTTCGATCAATGTGAGGCAAGGAGAAATTGTGGGGTTGCTTGGACCTAACGGTGCCGGAAAGACCACCTCTTTCTATATGACCACCGGTCTGATTGTTCCGAATGCCGGACATATATACCTGAACGATACGGATATCACCAGCTATCCTGTATATAAACGTGCGCGGGCCGGTATTGGTTATCTGCCTCAAGAGGCCAGCGTGTTCCGCAAGATGAGCGTAGAAGATAACATAATGGCGGTGCTTGAGATGACCGAATTGAACCGACAAGAGCGCGAAGACAAGCTGGAGAGCCTAATAGGCGAGTTTCGTTTGAACAAAGTTCGTAAGAACAAGGGCGATCAGTTGTCGGGTGGAGAGCGACGAAGAACCGAGATTGCACGTTGTTTAGCTATCGATCCGAAGTTTATTATGCTCGATGAACCGTTCGCAGGTGTTGATCCTATCGCCGTAGAAGATATACAGCACATTGTGTGGAAGCTGAAGTATCGGAATATAGGCATTCTGATTACCGACCATAACGTGCAGGAAACGCTGACCATCACCGACCGTGCATATTTGTTGTTCGAGGGAAAGATACTCTTTCAAGGCAATCCCGACGAGCTGGCTTCCAATAAGATCGTGCGCGAAAAGTATCTTAGCAACAGCTTCGTGTTGCGTAAGAAAGATTTCCAACTCATAGATGAAGAGCGCCGTGCCCGCGAGTCTGACGTGGGTAAGTAAGATGCTCGTGATGACGGCGTATACGGCCTTGCTCCGATAGGCATGCCACCTGTCTGCGATAGACGTTATGTATATTGCCGTTAGGTCTGCCGTTTATCGGCATTACATACCTGTTCTATGTCCGGTTTCCCATGGGTGCATGCATTCTGTGACAATTCTGCATTATGGGTTGAGGTCTTGTTTTTAAGGGCTGCCATGAGCGTTGAAAATAAAATTTTGCATATTATGTTAGGAATTTACGCCAATTATGAGTAATTTTGCAATTCGGTTTAAAAATAATAAATAAATCATATAACAAAGATATCAGAGATGAAGATTTCATTTGAGACCCCCGACAAGGTTAATGGTCTGATGACCATAACCGTAGAAGAAGCTGATTACAAGGAAAATGTCGAGAAGACATTGAAGGAATATCGCAAGAAAGCAAACGTGCCGGGATTCCGTCCCGGTCAAGTTCCCATGGGGCTGATCAAGCGCCAGTTCGGCACGTCGGTTAAGATGGATGCCATCAATAAATTCGTCGGCGAGCAGATTTATAAATATGTGAAGGATAATAAAATACAAATGCTTGGCGAGCCTTTGCCCTCTGAAAAGCAGAAGCCGCAGGATCTTGAAAAGGAAGCACCTTATACATTCATATTCGATATTGCCATTGCACCGGAGTTCAACATCGAACTGAACGGCAAGAATAAGATTGATTATTATAATATTACGGTAGACGATAAGCTCATTGACAGACAGGTGGATATGTTTGCATCGCGTATGGGCAGCTATGAGAAGGCCAAAGAGTATGCCGGCAACGATATGTTGAAAGGCGACCTTCGTGAGCTTGATAAGAAAGGTAATGCTGTGAAAGATGGAATTACTGTGGAAGGAGCCGTAATGATGCCTGATTATATAAAGGTGGCAGCCCAGAAAAAACTGTTTGACGGCGCTAAACTCGGTGATGTTATCACGTTCAATCCCCGCAAGGCATATCCTGAAAACGATGCAGAGGTGTCTTCTCTGCTAAAGATAAAGCGTGATCAGGTGAAAGATCATACGGGAAATTTCAGCTATCAGATTACCGAAATAAATCGCTATAAGAAACACGCTGTGAATAAGGAACTTTTCGATAATGTGTTTGGTAAAGACGCAGTAAAGACGGAAAAGCAGTTCCGTGCGAAAATTGCAGAGGGGCTAAAAGCACAGGTTACCACGGACAGCGATTACAAGTTCTTGCAAGATGTGCGTGAGTATTGCGAGAAAAAGGTAGGCAAGCTCACCTATCCGGACGCCATGCTGAAGCGTATAATGCTGAATAATAATAAGGATAAAGGACAGGAATTCGTAGATAAGAATTACCCCGAAAGCATCAAACAGCTTACTTGGCATCTGATTAAGGAGCAGCTTGTGGCCGCCCATAATATTAAGGTAGATGATAAAGACATTAAGAATGCAGCAAGAGAGACAGCCCGTGTGCAGTTCGCACAGTATGGTATGAATAACGTACCTGATGAATATGTTGACAATTATGTGGGCGAGCTTTTGAAAAAACGTGAGAATGTGGATGGCTTTGTCGACCGTGCTGTGGATATTAAACTTATTGCTGCTTTGAAAGAGTCAGTAAAACTGAATGAAAAAGAAATATCAATGGACGACTTCAACAAGATGATGGAAAGTAAATAAGCTGCGTTTGTGAAGCATTCTTAAATAACGTTTTTTACGAAAAAAACATCTTTTTATAGAAGAGGTTTTCGACTTTTTTATTAACTTTGTCTTATTAAGTATATAAAAAGGTGAATAACCTCTTTTTACATTTTAATAATAGAAAGGATAAAATGAATAGTGAATTTAGAAAGTATGCCACCAAACATTTGGGCATGAACGGCATGGTTCTCGATGACGTGGTGAAGTCGCAAGCGCAATATTTGAACCCATATATCCTTGAGGAACGCCAGCTCAATGTGACTCAGATGGATGTCTTTTCGCGTCTGATGATGGATCGTATCATATTTCTCGGTACAGAAATAGACGACTATACAGCCAATACGTTGCAGGCACAGCTGCTGTATCTCGACAGCGCAGACAGCGGGAAAGATATTTCTATCTATATCAATAGCCCGGGAGGAAGCGTAACAGCAGGCCTTGGCATCTACGATACCATGCAGTTTATCTCGTCTGATGTGGCTACGATCTGTACGGGTATGGCCGCATCAATGGCTGCCGTGCTGCTCGTTGCGGGCACAGAAGGAAAGCGAAACGCATTAACCCACAGCCGTGTTATGATCCATCAACCGCTTGGTGGCGTGCAGGGACAAGCTTCGGATATAGAGATTGAGGCCAAAGAAATTCAGAAATTCAAGAAAGAACTTTATACGATAATTGCCAATCATTCGCATACTTCCTACGAAAAAGTGTGGAAAGATTCCGATCGTAACTACTGGATGACGGCGGAAGAGGCTAAGGAATATGGAATGATAGACGCTGTGCTTACACGAAAAAAATAACAATGTTGAAGAAAGAATGCAGCTTCTGTGGAAGAGGTGAGAACGAGGTAAAGTTATTGATAACCGGACTTAGCGGATTTATTTGCGAGAACTGTGCGCAGCAGGCCTATCAGATCGTTCTTTCATCAGGTGTGCTTGATACTGTAGGAAACGGTAAATCAGACCACGATAAAGTTTTTGAACTGAAAAAGGTTCCCAAGCCTAAGGATATCAAGACGTATCTCGATCAGTATGTGATTGGGCAGGATGAGGCGAAAAAATATCTGTCTGTAGCCGTCTATAATCACTATAAACGATTGCAACAACCGACAGATGAGAACGGTGTGGAGATAGAAAAAAGTAATATTATTATGGTGGGAGGAACGGGAACCGGCAAGACTTTACTGGCCCGCACGATAGCCCGTCTGCTTGATGTACCCTTTACAATTGTAGATGCCACGGTGTTCACCGAGGCTGGATATGTGGGCGAAGATGTGGAAAGCATTCTCTCGCGTTTGTTGCAGGTGGCTGATTTCGATGTTGCCGCTGCAGAACGAGGTATCGTTTTCATTGATGAAATAGACAAAATTGCCCGTAAGAGCGATAATCCCTCCATTACTCGTGACGTGAGTGGAGAGGGGGTACAGCAGGGACTGCTCAAACTTCTCGAAGGTACAATGGTGAATGTGCCACCAAAGGGTGGGCGAAAACATCCTGATCAAGACTATATTCACGTGGACACAAAGAATATCTTATTCATTTGTGGTGGAGCTTTCGACGGCATAGAACGTAAGATTGCCCAGCGAATGAACACACATGTGGTGGGTTATAACTCCATTCAAAATGTGAGAAAGGTAGACAAGAGCGACCTGATGAAATATATCTTGCCTCAAGACTTGAAGTCTTTTGGGCTGATACCAGAAATTATAGGACGGTTACCTGTACTGACTTATTTAAATCCACTCGACAGGCAGGCTCTACGTCGTATACTTGTTGAACCGAAAAACTCCATAGTCAGGCAATACATCAAGCTTTTCGAAATGGATGGTATTAAGCTTTCGTTTACGGAAGAGGCGTTGGATTACATTGTTGATAAGGCTGTGGAGTATAAATTGGGAGCACGTGGACTTCGATCGATTGTCGAATCAGTGATGATGGATGCTATGTTTGAGATACCTTCAAAACGTCTTAAGACTTTCGAGGTAACGCTTAAATATGCACAAGAGAAGCTTGATAAAGTTCATCTAACTAAATTAGAGTCGGCTTAAAAGCCATTACGGCAATAATCTATCAACTGTTGGGCAGGATATCCGTGCCTCGTTGCTTCGGTTCAATAGCCTATCAAAACACTATGGAGAAAGAAGTTAATCTTACAGAAAAACTAAAAAATTACTTCGGCTTCGATAAATTCAAAGGCGATCAAGAGGCTATAATCCGTAATCTTCTTGCAGGTAACGACACTTTCGTGCTGATGCCCACCGGTGGAGGAAAGAGTTTGTGCTATCAATTGCCATCCCTGCTTATGGATGGTACAGCTATCGTGATATCTCCTTTGATAGCCTTGATGAAAAATCAGGTGGATGTAGTCAACGGAATGAGCGAAAACGAGGGAATTGCCCATTATCTCAATTCATCCTTGAATAAAGCAGCAATACAGCAAGTGATGGAAGATGTGCGCAATGGATGTACTAAACTCCTTTACGTGGCTCCAGAATCGTTAAACAAAGAAGAGTATGTAGAGTTTCTAAAGGGTATAAAGATTTCTTTCTATGCCATTGATGAAGCACATTGTATTTCAGAGTGGGGACATGATTTCCGTCCGGAATATCGTAATATACGGCCCACTATCAGCAAGATAGGCGATGCTCCAGTGATTGCACTTACGGCCACTGCGACTGATAAAGTGCGTAGCGATATAAAGAAAAGCCTATGTATAACCGATGCAAAGGAGTTTAAAAGCTCGTTCAACCGTCCCAATTTATATTATGAAGTAAGGCAAAAAGCGGACGATGTGGACCGGCAGATCATTAAATTCATCAAGCAACATTCTGGTAAAAGTGGCATAATTTACTGCTTATCGCGTAAGAAAGTGGAAGAACTTGCTGCGGTTCTTACAGCTAACGAAATTAAGGCAGCGCCGTATCATGCCGGTCTTGATTCTACAACACGTTCACAGACACAGGATGATTTCCTTATGGAGCGTATTGATGTGATCGTGGCAACGATAGCATTCGGTATGGGTATCGACAAGCCTGACGTGAGATTTGTGATCCATTATGATATACCAAAGAGTTTGGAAGGCTATTATCAGGAGACAGGGCGAGCTGGTCGTGATGGTGGAGAGGGCATTTGTATCGCTTTCTATGCTCAGAAAGACTTGCAAAAACTTGAAAAATTCATGGAGGGTAAGCCGATTGCTGAACAAGATATAGGCAGGCAATTGTTGCAGGAGACAGCGGCATACGCCGAATCTTCACTATGTAGGCGTAAAATGTTGCTCCATTATTTCGGTGAGGAGTATACAAAAGACAACTGTCATAACTGTGATAACTGCCTTCATCCCAAAGAAAAACGTGAGGCAAAAGAGGCTTTGATCATCGTGCTCAATGCAATTATCGCCGTTAAGGAAAACTTTCGCCAGAATTATATCATCGACTTTGTGAAAGGAAGACCTACTGACGACATCATTTCCCATAAGCATGATCAACTGGAAGATTTTGGTGCAGGAGAAGACGAAAGCCCCAAAATATGGAATCCCGTCATTCGTCAAGCGATCATAGCTGGTTATATTACTAAAGATGTGGAGAACTATGGCTTGCTCAAGATTACGGCTGCAGGTCGGCGATACCTAAAACATCCCCACTCTTTCATGATCGTTGAAGACACTGATTTTAGTGAAGAAGAGGAAGAAGAAGCCGGAGAGGGTACAGGCTCAGTGCTTGATCCGGAACTCTATTCTATGCTGAAAGACTTGCGAAAGAAGGTCGCCAAGAAGCAAGGGTTGCCGCCCTATGTCATCTTTCAAGACATTTCGCTGGAACAGATGGCCACCATGTATCCCGTAACCCCATCGGAATTACAGCAGATACAAGGCGTAGGAGCCGGTAAAGCCAAGCGTTACGGTGATAAATTCTTGGCACTCATCAAGCGTCATTGCGAAGAAAATGACATTGAAAGGCCCGAAGAGTTACGGGTGCGCACGGTGGCTAAGAAGAGTATGCTGAAGGTAAAAATCATTCAGGGCATAGACCGACAGGTCGCACTGGATGATATTGCCAACACCCAAGGGCTTGATTTCGAAGAACTTTTAGACGAAGTAGAGGCGATAGTCTACAGCGGTACCAAATTGAATATCGACTACTTTCTCGAAGAGGTAATGGATGAAGACCATGTAAACGACATTTACGAATACTTCAGAGAAAGCGAGACCGATCGTGTTGAGGTAGCTCTGAAAGAATTAGGCAATGATTATTCCGAAGATGAAATACGCCTCGTACGCATAAAATTCCTTTCTGAACAGGCTAATTAATGATATCTTATTCTCAAAGGCTGCCGGCTGTATGTATATAAGATGAGCCGGTTGCTGAATAGCTCCGGCAATGATAATAATCAGTCATTGCCGAAACGTTGTGAATAGGCGGCGTGCCTATGCACCATATATGTATGGTTTATGCGACTTAGGACTATGGCCTGTGCTGCATAGACCCATATTTTGTTTTTACTGGAGATATTAAGAAATACTGATATTTTGGTATTGCGATGAAGGTAGAAAATGCGTATCTTTGGCACGTCAAACGTATGTAAAGAATTGAAAAGAAAGACTTGGAGCAAACATCATCAGGTTTTTGGACTGGTGTTTTGTTTTTTTATTATAATGTTTTGCCTGTCGGGTGTCGTGTTGAACCATCCTTCGTTGTTTTCGGGATTAGATATCAGTCGCAGCATATTGCCCAAGAGCTACGAATATCGAAACTGGAATGGCGGGTTGCTGCGTGGTACTATCAAGTGGCATAACCGTGTGTTGCTCTACGGAAACAGCGGTATATGGATTACAGATTCTACGGCAAAGGTTTTCAAAGACTTCAATACAGGTCTGCCGGCCAGCGCAGATAATCGTAATATTCGGGGGATGACACGTATGCCGGATGGCCGCTTGTTTGCTGTAGGCACATATGATCTTTACTCTTACGGTGCCGATAAGATATGGCGTATAGTGCCATTACCGTTGGCAAATGGCGAGCATTTGAGCGATATTTTTGCGAAAGGCGATACTTTGGTGGTGACGGGGCGTTCACGAGCGTATCTTTCTCGTCCACCATATGTTCGTTTCACTCCGATTGAATTAGCTGCTTCGCCCGACAGCGACGGCAGGGTGTCGCTCTTCCGCACGGTATGGTGGCTGCATAGCGGCGAATTATTCGGTCTTGTGGGCAAACTTATTGTCGACATAATTGCTTTGATATTGTTTTTTCTTGCCGTTACCGGGCTGGTGTATTGGCTTCTTCCTCGCTTTACGGGGCGCCGTGGGACTACCGTCATGCAGTGGCTTTATAACTGGCATAATGCCATTGGTCGTACCACGATTGTGCTCACGATCTTGCTTAGCGTCACGGGGTGGATGCTGCGTCCGCCAGCCATGTTGCTCATTGTGCAGGGGCGCATTCCCGCTATACCGCTAAGTACGATGGACAGTGATAATGCATGGTACGACAAGCTACGCTCTCTGCGCTACGATAAGGTTGCGGGCGACTGGCTGCTGTATACCTCTGAGGGGTTTTACAGCATGAAAACGCTTAATGCAGAACCCCGCAGAATAAACTCAGAACCACCTGTCAGCGTGATGGGACTTACGGTGCAGAAGCAATATGAAGACGGTCTGTGGCTGTTAGGTTCGTTCAGCGGACTTTATTTGTGGAACCGCAGCAATGGTAAAGTGTTGGACTGTATGACCGAAACCGTGCCCCAAGCGATGTCAGGGTTACCGGTCAGCAAGAATGCCATTGCCGGTTTCAGCGACGATTTGGCAGGGGGTGATTGCATAGTAGATTATCGTGCCGGTACTGCATCGCCGCGTATGCCACAGTGGATGAGCAAACTTCCTATGTCGCTCCGCAGTGTTTGTTTGGAGATACATACCGGTAGGATTTATACTTTCTTAGGAATGGGCAGTGTGCTCTATATCTTTATCGTAGGAATGGCTGTCATATGGTGTCTCTGGACTGGGTGGAAAATCCGTCAAAAACGTCGTGCCCTAACGGGCGAAAATACCGTTAAATAGAATTAATTCGGCAGCTTTCTTGAACGGCACATAAGAGGTATGTGGAATTTTATTGCTATATTTGCACGCAATAAATTCCAAATACACCTTATGTCATCATTTGTTGCAGATAGAATAGTTATGGACGGTCTTACTTTTGACGACGTCCTGTTAATCCCTGCCTATTCGGATGTGTTGCCGAAAACGGTAGAGTTGAAAACCAAGTTCTCGCGTCATATCGATCTGAATATACCGTTTGTAACGGCTGCAATGGATACCGTGACCGAGTCTTCCATGGCTATTGCCATCGCGCGTGAGGGTGGTATCGGCGTTATCCACAAAAATATGTCGATAGAAGAGCAGGCTCGACAGGTGGCAATTGTCAAGCGTGCCGAGAACGGAATGATATACGATCCTGTAACGATACGTCGTGGAAGCACGGTGAAAGATGCTCTCGGCATAATGCGTGACTATCATATTGGAGGTATCCCTGTAGTAGATGAAGATAATCATCTTGTGGGAATTGTAACAAATCGTGATCTGCGCTTCGAACGTAGGCTCGACAAGAAGATCGATGAGGTGATGACATGCGAAAATCTGGTGACTACGCATCAGCAAACAGACCTGACCGCAGCCGCACAGATATTGCAAAAAAACAAGATAGAGAAGCTGCCTGTAGTAGATGGTAATAACCGTCTCGTGGGCTTGATAACCTATAAAGACATTACGAAAGCCAAGGATAAGCCCATGGCTTGTAAGGATGAGAAAGGGCGTCTGCGCGTTGCAGCCGGCGTAGGCGTAACGGCCGATACGCTCGAACGTATCAAAGCGCTGGTTGAAGCGGGGGCAGATGCTATTGTAATAGACACAGCTCACGGACATTCCAAGTCTGTTGTCGAGAAATTGGTACAGGCTAAGGCTGCCTTCTCAGATGTAGATATTATCGTTGGAAATGTGGCTACCGGCATTGCCGCCCAACTCTTGATGGAGAATGGCGCCGATGCAGTAAAAGTAGGCATTGGGCCGGGCTCTATTTGCACTACGCGAGTGGTGGCCGGAGTGGGCGTCCCACAGTTGTCGGCCGTATACGATGTGTATAGTGCACTAAAGGGAACGGGCGTTCCGTTGATAGCTGATGGCGGATTGCGTTATTCGGGCGATGTGGTAAAAGCGTTGGCCGCTGGCGGTAGCTGCGTAATGATTGGCTCGCTTGTGGCCGGTACGGAAGAGAGCCCCGGCGAGACTATCATCTTCAATGGGCGTAAGTTTAAGAGCTATCGCGGCATGGGTTCAATGGAAGCAATGGAGCAAAAGAACGGCAGCAAGGATCGTTATTTCCAGAGCGATACCAGTGATGTGAAGAAGCTTGTGCCGGAAGGTATTGCAGGGCGTGTGCCCTATAAGGGTACGGTACAAGAGGTAGTCTACCAACTTGCTGGCGGTTTGCGGTCAGGAATGGGCTATTGCGGTGCCGGAACCATAGACAAACTGCATGAAGCCAAATTCACTCGTATTACCAATGCGGGCGTTCTTGAAAGTCATCCGCACGATATAACGATTACAAGTGAAGCACCTAATTACTCTCGTCCGGAATAATAACGGTCGAACAGACTTGATGCAAGCCCGTCGGCGGGTGTCTCTGTTTTTTTCTTCGACCACTGATCATAAGAATAAAATGAAGTCCAAGATGCTTTTTGCAGTCATGCTATTTTCTGCAGGTATGGTTTATGCACAGGTTGATCCTATAATTATGACCATTGACGGACAGCCTGTAACGCGCTCAGAATTTGAGTATTCATATAATAAAAATAATGCCGAAGGGGTGATTGATAAGAAAAATGTAAACGAATATGTAGACCTTTTCATCAATTATAAGCTTAAAGTGAAGGCGGCAATGGATGCTCGGCTGGATACGTTGTCATCGTTTAAACAAGAATTCGCTACTTATCGTGACCAGCAAATACGCCCTGCAATGATAACAGATGCTGATGTCGAAGCCGAAGCATACCGTCTCTATACCCAAGAGCAGCATCGTGTAGACAGCATGGGGGGGCTTGTAAAGCCGGCACACATACTGATCGGTATCCCGCAGAAAGCTACGCAGGCACAGCAGAATGCCGCTAAACAACGAATAGACTCTATTTATAATCTGCTGAAAAATGGCGGGAATTTTGTCGAATTGGCCAAGATGTATTCCACGGATTCAGGATCTGCCAGCAATGGAGGGGAACTGCCGTGGATAGGAAAAGGGCAGACGTTGCCGGAATTCGATGAGAAGATCTTCTCTATGAAAAAAGGAGAAATGAGCAAACCTTTCCTCTCTGCGGCCGGTTATCATATCGTTTTGCTGAAGGATAAGGGCAGCTTTTTTCCTTATGACTCGTTGCGTACCGACATTATGGAGTTTATTGAACATCGTAATTTGCGTAATGCAATCATAGACCATAAACTTGATTCGTTGGCCAAAGCATCTGGTAACGGCGCGACACCCGATGATATATTGGCCGAAAAACGGATAGCCATGGAAGCTGCTGACCCTGAATTGCGGAATTTGATCCGCGAATATCATGATGGATTATTACTTTATGAAATCTGTAGCCGTGAGGTTTGGAGCAAGGCGGCTAAGGATGAAACAGGTATAGAGAACTATTTTAAGACGCATAGAAAGCGCTATAAGTGGGATAAACTGCGTTTTAAGGGAATTGCATACCGCACTAAAAATGCTTCAGATGTGAAAGCTGTCAAGGAATGCGTGAAAAATATTCCGTTTGAAAAGTGGACAGATCGACTGAGGAAGACTTTCAATAACGACAGTATATTGCGTATACAAGTAGAAAAGGGTATCTTCAGGCAAGGTGACAACGCTTTAGTAGACCGCGAGGTATTCAAGAAAGACACTATAGTTGTCGAAATGAAAGGTTATCCTTATATGTCTGTGTTCGGTAAAAGGCTGAAAGCACCTCAGGACTATACTGATGTGAGAGGTTTGGTGTTGGCGGATTATCAGGAAGAACTTGAGAAAGAATGGCTTCAGAAGTTACGGAGAAAGTATCCGATAGTGGTGAATAAGGAAGTGTTGGCCACGGTCAATAAACACAATTAATCGAGTGTAACGGTAGTATAAGATAGAAAAAATATAACGAAATATAATGAAGAATAAAAATAAAATATGTTTAGGACTGGCTTGCTTATTGGTGTTGGCAGGTTTAACTGCCAAGGCCGGTAGTCTGAGTATACATGGAGAAAAGCGTAACAGCAGCAAGGATACCGTGGCAAGAAATCAGCATGTTATTCCAGAAAGCAGTGTGATAGATGAAGTGATATGGGTAGTAGGCGACGAACCTATATTGAAATCTGATGTCGAATCCATGCGTTTGCAGGCTGAGGCCGAAGGGGTAAAGTGGTCAGGTAATCCAGATTACATCATTCCGGAACAGATAGCAGTGCAAAAGCTCTTCCTCCATCAGGCTGAGATTGACTCTATTGAAGTGTCTGAATCAGATATTTCTTCTGGTTTGGATGAACAGATAAACCGTTGGATACAGCTGGCCGGTGGCTCAAAAGAAAAGTTGGAAGAGTGGCGTAACCAGACTATAGCGCAGATGAGACAGCAGATGCATGATGAATTCAAGAATTCTCAATTGGTTCAGAAGATGCGTCAAGAGCTCGTGAAAGATGTGAAAGTAACACCTGCAGATGTTAGAAACTACTTCAAGGACTTACCTGAAGATAGCATACCTTTCGTTCCGACGGAAGTAGAGGTGGAGATCATTACTAAGCAACCGAAGATTTCACAGGAAGAGATCAACCGAGTGAAAGATGAACTCCGCAATTATACGGATCGTGTGATGAAGGGGGAAACCTCTTTCGCTACGTTAGCAAGGCTTTATTCCGAAGATCCTGGTACGGCAAGACAGGGCGGTGAGCTCGGTTTTACCGGCCGTGGAATGCTTGATCCTGCTTTTGCGAATGTAGCTTTTAATCTGACAGATCCGAAGAAGATATCTAAGATTGTAGAAACAGAATTCGGTTTTCATATCATACAACTTATAGATAAGCGTGGTGACAAAGTAAATGTGCGTCATATTCTGTTAAAGCCGAGGGTGTCGGAAGAAGAAATAAAGAAAACGGAGGCCCGTCTTGATTCCGTTGCCGACGAAATACGTGCCAATAAGATCAGTTTCGAAGAGGCTGCAACATTTATATCTGATGATAAAGACACGAGGAACAACCATGGTTTGATGGCCTATAAAGATTTGGAAAATCAGGTGCTTACATCAAAATTCCAGATGAAAGATCTCCCTTCCGAGATAGCCCGTGAGGTTGAAAACATGAAGATCGGCGATATTTCAAATGCTTTCGAGATGAAGAATACGAGGGGAAAAACCGTCTGTGCTATTGTGAAATTGAAGAATAGAATAGAGGGCCATCGCGCTACTTTATCTGATGATTATCAGATAATGAAGAATGTTGTCGTGACCAAAGAGCGCCAAAAGGTGCTTCATGACTGGATTATAGATAAAATCAAACATACTTACATTCGTATGAAAGACCGCTACAAGGATGGCAAATATGAATACCAAGGATGGGTGAAATGACAAACAGACAAGACGGAAACAATATATTCGGCGGGCATAGAATCTCTGTAAATTTGGTTCTATGCCTGTTTGGGCTATGTCTGTTGTTGCCCGTGGAAGCCCAGCGTAAGCGAACACGTATCGTAAAGCAGGACGACAGGGTGTATTTGATACACTCGGATGAGCTGAAATACGATATGTTCGGCAATAATCCCGATGCACAGATCGTAAAAGGCCATGTGGAATTCCGCCATCAGGGGGGACGACTGACCTGTGACAGCGCTTATTTTTATCAGGCTTCCAACTCTGTGAAAGCTTTCGGGCATGTGTATTTTACGCAGGGAGACACACTCTCTTTACGCTGCGACAGGGCTTTCTACGATGGACAACAGCAGATGATGGAAGCCCGAAACCATGTAGTCTTGAAGCACAGGAGGCAGACATTATACACCGACAGCCTGAATTATGACCGGTTATACAGCAATGCTTATTTCTTTGAAGGTGGCACGTTGATAGACGGAAAGGATAAATTAGTGTCGGATTGGGGAGAATACAATACACAGATACGACAGGCTAAATTCTATTACAACGTGCGCTTACGGAGCAGTAACCGCCTTGTCACTACCGATACATTGTATTATGATACCCGAAAATCGGTAGCCCATGTAACTGGTCCGTCGAAGATAACAACCGATAAAGGGAGTGTTATCAAAACGCAAGATGGCTACTTCAACACTCGCAGCGACAAGACACAACTCTTCGGGCGTTCCGTATTGGTGGACAAGGAGAAGACTATTACGGGCGATAGCCTGTATTATGACAGTAAAAGTGGAGAGAGCAGAGGCTACGGCAACGTGATTTACGTGGACAAAGAGAGAAAGAACTCGCTGACATGCGACCTGATGAGGTACAACGAAAAGACAGGAAACGGTTTTGCCACCAAGCGTGCACTGTTGAAAGACTTTTCGCAGAAAGATACATTATATGTGCATGCAGACACGTTGAAGATATTTACATTCCATATTAACACCGATTCCGTCTATCGTGTGGTGCACGCTTATCATAAAGTGCGTGCGTATAGGACAGATGTACAGGCTGTGTGTGATTCACTCACGTTTTCTACTAAGGACTCTTGCCTCGTTATGTATAAGGATCCTATCGTGTGGAGTGACAACCGTCAGTTGCTTGGTGAGCAGATCAAGGTGTATATGAATGACAGCACTGTGCGCGAGGGACATGTGATCGGGCAGGCCCTCTCGGTGGAGAAAGTAGACGAGGATAATCATTATAACCAGATATCCTCGAAGGTGATGCATGCCTATTTTGTAGACGGAGCCATAAGGTTTACCGAGTCTGTAGGCAATGTAAGAGTGATTTATTATCCTGTAGACGACAAAGACAGTTCGTTGATCGGACTTAATTATACCGAGACCGATACCATGCGTACCTATCTCTCGGCGAAACGAAAGTTAGAGAAAGTGTGGGTTCCCAAACATGTCAGCGTAACATATCCGATGACTCAAATACCGCCATCCAAGTACAGGCTTGCCGAATTTGCATGGTTCGATAATCTTCGTCCGTTGAATAAAGATGATGTATTCGTATGGCGCGGTAAGCGTGAAGAGGATAAACTGAAAGCCGTTAAGCGGCGTGAAGCTCCGCTGCAGCGCTTCGGTAGCGCTCCGAAAGGAGATGGCTCATGATGTTCTTCGGCAATCGCAAACCGCGTGGATTCCACCATCAATTCATTTATGTGGATGAACGCAGGGATCGGCTTGACCGCTTGGAGGCTTCGGCAAGGCGTGAGCTGGAGATTGATGCCGGCGACGGGAGCAGACAGGGGCGGCCCTTTCTGAGGCCATTCGGCAGAATGCGCCCCATAGACAGTCTGCCTGTTCGGCATAGGACTATGTCCTATATTGTATATATTGGCATTCTATGCCTGATAGGTTGTCTGTGTATCTGTGCCTATTATATTTTATATAACGGACGATGAGCGATATCATACAACTTTTACCCGACTCCGTGGCCAATCAGATAGCGGCCGGCGAGGTGATTCAGCGCCCTGCAAGCGTGATTAAAGAGCTTGTGGAGAATGCTGTAGATGCTGGTGCATGCAACATTATGGTGCTGGTTGAAGATGCCGGAAAAACATCCGTGCAGGTTATTGATGACGGTAATGGCATGTCGGATACCGATGCGCGTCTTTCGTTTGAGCGGCATGCAACGTCTAAGATACGCAAAGCCGGCGATTTATTCGCGCTCCATACGATGGGGTTTCGCGGGGAGGCGCTTGCTTCCATTGCCGCTGTCGCGCAGATAGAACTCAAGACACGGTTGAAAGGCGAGGAGATCGGCACGCGTTTGTCTATCTCTGGATCGAAGTTCGCGGGACAGGAACCTTGCTCATGCCCTGAAGGTAGCAATTTTCTGATAGAGAATTTATTCTATAATGTGCCTGCACGAAGGAAGTTCTTAAAGTCGAATACGACGGAATTGAATAATATCATAGCTTCTTTCGAGCGTATTGCGTTGGTGTATCCCGATATCTCTTTCGTGTTGAAAAGCAACGGTTCTGAACTGTTCAATCTGAAGTCAGGCGGATTGCGACAGCGGATTGTCGATGTCTTCGGTAAGCGGTTGAACCAAGATCTGCTGCCGGTAGAGGTACATACTACTATGTGCAATGTACAAGGTTTTGTGGGGAAGCCGGAGTCTGCGCGTAAAAAAGAACCACGGCAGTATTTCTTCGTGAACGGGCGATATATGAGACATCCTTACTTTAGTAAGGCTGTGCTTGGTGCATTCGAGCGGTTGATACCAGAAGGAGAGCAGGTACCTTATTTCTTATACTTCGATCTTCCACCAGAAGATATCGACGTGAACATTCATCCCACCAAGACCGAAATCAAGTTTGAGAACGAACAAGCCATCTGGCAGATACTGTCTGCTGCCGTCAGAGAGGCGGTGGGGCTGTTTAACGATGTGCCTTCGATAGACTTTGATGTGCAGGGTAGCCCAGATATCCCCGTGTTCGATCCCCATGCGAATGCTGCTGCTCCCAAGGTGCAATATAATCCTACGTATAATCCGTTTGACAAACAGTCACGGTCTTCAGCGACGAATGAAGGGTGGGAACAATTGTATGAAGGACTTAAGCCGAAAGAGGGTCGGCAGTCGGATATGTTTGAAACGGATTCGGAAAAGACGGATAAGAATATTATCGAAGAAAAGTCACCTACACATTATCAATATAAGGGACGGTATATTATGACAGCTGTGAAGTCTGGATTAATGATCATCGACCAGTATAGAGCACATGTGCGTATTTTGTATGAACAGTATCTTTGCCGATTACGAAATAAAATTGTGTCTTCGCAGAAAGTGTTGTTTCCGGAAATTGTAAGCTTTTCATCATCTGACAACGTATTTCTTCAGAAAATCATGCCTGAAATGACGGCGATGGGTTTTGAACTTTCTGATCTCGGTAATGGCGACTATGCCGTTAATAGCGTTCCTGCAGGTGTTGAGGGGATGAATGTTGTTAATCTTGTCATGGATATGGTAGTGTCTGTGAGAGAACGGGGAACGGATGTAGTTGATGAGATCAACAAGTCTATGGCTGCGAGTCTTGCGCATAATGCAGCCATTCCCTATGGACAGGTGCTGAATAATGAAGAAATGGAGAGCCTGATCAATGACCTTTTTGCTTGTTCCAATGTCAATTATACTCCCGACGGTAAGAATATCTTGTGTATCCTGCGTCAGCAAGAAATAGAGTCTTTGCTTGGATAATGTAGCGTGAAAAAGTTAAAAAACAGAGAAATATCTTACCATTTCTTTAAAAAAAGCATTTTATTTTAGAAACGCAACTATTTTTAAATATTATGAGTAACTTTGTAAGACATTATCTGCGAATAAATAAATAATATTGATTACTAA
>CAUUQE010000019.1:0-22966 GCA_963547065.1 uncultured Prevotella sp.
AATTGTAATAACTAACATAGTAATAAAATGAATGAAGAAAAATTTTTATCGGTTCTCGGATGGGTAGCTACGGCAACGGCTATGGCAATGTACATTTCTTATATCCCACAAATTGGCTCTAACCTCTCTGGTCATAAAAGTGATTGGCTCCAACCAATGGTTGCAGGTATCAACTGCATACTGTGGGTAGGATATGGCTTTATTCGTAAGAAAAAGGATTGGCCAATCGTTATAGCCAACTTTCCAGGCGTTATTTGTGGCTTTCTTGCAGCTATCACAGCTTTATAAAAATCTTGCTGGTTTGATAACGAACGAATTACTGAACAACAAATGAAATACTGTAATTGAATAACTCTTTAAATTAAAAGAGCCCTAGAGGGGGTAGTAAAGGTATCCCCGTGGATTATCTTTATGTAACTACAATGAAACAATGGACTGTGTTGTTACTCACAAAATACAGATTCTTTCTCTTTTGTGTGCTTGGTTATTTTTCACGGCCTTTGTCACTTTAATTCATAAATAATTTATAGAACAATAATGAAACGATTACTTTATATTCTATTAATATTGTCGGTTTCACTTCCGATGTATTCGCAAATGCTCTTCTCAGAAAACCTTACAATGAATATAGACAGCACCAAAAATATACAAGGAACGATATTACCCGTACTAGATTTTAAAACCGAAAAGGAGAATGTATTCACTTTCAAAAATACCGCCAATCTTAACCTGCTGATAAAGCGCAAACGGGTAATCAACTTAATTAATAAACTTGAATTCTCCACCTACGGCAACAAAGTAACCGTAAGCGGAGGATATGTACATACCGAATACCGCTATTTGTTGCATCACGCTTTCGAGGTTTATCCTTATGTCGAGTCGCAATGGGCAGAGAGTAGAGGAATGAAATACAAGGTTTCTACTGGTTTACAATCGCGTTATCGACTAATAAACAGTGATAACTGTCTCATGTTTGCTGCCGTTGGGGTGTTTTTCGAGTTCGAAAAGTGGGAACATCCGGCTCCTAGCAACATTGCAGAGACGTATGCCTACAGCCGTAGTGTCAAAAGCCACCTATCTATCAGTTTCAAACATTGGTTGGGCGAGCACTGGGAACTTACAACTACGGCCATCCACCAAGCAAAACCCGACAGTTATCTTAAGAAGGCACGCTTTGGAGGAGCTATTGACCTCAAATACAACATCACACCTACAATAGGAATACGCGGGGCCTATCGGATCATCTACGATACTGCTCCTATTGTGCCCGTGCGGAAAGATTACAACACTGTTGACGTTGGCATTGATATTTCATTCTAAGCAGATACTATAAAATGAAGAAATCAACCGCTTTTTAGTAATCGGCACATTACCAGCGTGTGGTAAGGCCATTACAAGTAAATGGTAAGGCTGTTACAAGTAAACGGTAAGACTGTTACAAATAGCGTGTATAAAGGATAAATAATATTATTACTTTCAGAGTATTTTATAGTATTTTCACGATACCATTGCTATTCTGTTATGTTGATCTTGCATATCTTGCGATGATGGGTACGATACCGATTACCCGCCGCTAAATCGAACATCTACTTGAAGAACGCCACCAAGACAACGTTAGTCAGCACGAGTCTTAACGCGATTTAGATGTCGTTGACACCTCAGATAAATACCTTTGAAGGTAAGAAACAGAAAGATCCAACTGAACTAGCATTGAAGAAGCTTATAGATACATTTTTCAACCTCTCCGACATGAAAGATATAGACGCGCAGATGCTATTCTTCACCGAGAATGCCGAAATAATAAGCAAGAGTGGTGGCAGGTATTCATCTAAAAAGAGACGCGAAGAGATAAGCAAGGCCTTTGCTGGATTTCTTTCCGATTTCGACGTCATTTACTTCCTGAACGGACAGCAGACCGTGGAAATTGATAGCGACATGAATACAGACATCCCCTATGAAATAATGCGTCAGAGTGAAAACAATACTCGCATCAGTTTTATGCTTATGTCAGTATCATACTTTATCAGCATAGACCAACAAAATCAAACTGTAGGTAGATAGCTATATATTTTGGTTAATATCGCCTCCTACGGAAGAGATTTTTATCTCATACAATATTTGATATACTAAAATGCTTAATACGAGCATGTGCACATAGTAACGTTAAATTTAACTTTTAAATTGGAATAACAGATTCAAATAAATCACATATTTGTAGTATTTTTTGCAGAAAAAGCAACATTTCACAGAAAAACTTGTCCGTTTTTAAAATATTTATTAATTTTGCAAACCATATAAAAAGGTCATTTATGATATTTTTAACAAAAATGCTTAAAAAGAACTTTCATATCATTTTACTATAAAAAATTGCTGTTACTATACCATACTGTATTGGAGGCTTTTAGGTAAAAGAGTATAACTAACCATTTATATATAAATAATTAAAATAAGAGAGATTTTATGGAAAAAAGACTAATGTTGTTTTTGGCTGAACTCTTCTTTAGTTTGGGAGTGGCTTTGGCACAAACACAAGCTTCGGGTACCGTAGTTTCTCAGGAAGATGGTGAGCCCGTAATCGGTGCTTCAGTCCTTGTCCAAGGTACGCAAGTGGGGACTGTGACCGATAACGATGGAAAATTCTCAATCAGTGTTCCTACAGGAAAACGGCTTGTTGTGAGCTATCTTGGTATGCAACCACAGACTTTAACTCCTAAGTCTGGTATGAAAGTGGTACTTGTACCTGATGACAAGATATTGCAAGAAGTTGTCGTGACTGGTATGCAGAAGATGGATAAGCGCTTATTCTCGGGAGCTGCATCGAAGGTCAGTGCAGACAAGGCTCGTTTAGACGGTGTGGCTGATGTGAGCCGAGCACTTGAAGGGCGTGTAGCTGGCGTGTCGGTGCAGAACGTTAGCGGCACTTTTGGTACGGCACCCAAGATTCGTGTGCGTGGCGCAACGTCAATTTACGGATCGTCTAAGCCGCTTTGGGTGGTTGATGGTGTGATCATGGAAGACGTGACCGAAGTAGATGCCGACCAGCTTTCGTCCGGAGATGCCGCAACTTTGATATCTTCGGCTATCGCAGGATTGAATGCTGATGACATTGAGGGCTTTCAAATTTTGAAAGATGGCTCAGCAACTTCAATCTATGGTGCGCGTGCTATGGGAGGTGTCATCGTGGTAACAACAAAGAAAGGTAAGGCTGGTGCAACACGAATTAACTATACTGGCGAGTTTACCATGCGCTTAAAGCCCAGCTACAAACAGTTCAACATCATGAATTCACAAGAACAAATGGGAATTTATAAAGAAATGGAGGCCGATGGCTTGATTAACTTTAGTAGAACATTGCGGGCAAGTGATAGTGGTGTTTATGGCAAAATGTATCAGTTAATAAATACCTATGATACCACATCAGGACGTTTTGGCATTCCGAACACGCCTGTTGGGCGCGACACTTACTTGCAAGAAGCTGAGAAGAGGAACACAAATTGGTTTGACGAGCTATTTAGTAATGCTATTTCAATGAACCATTCTGTCAGCATGTCTACGGGTACTGATAAGGCACAATACTACACTTCATTTTCGTTTATGAACGATCCGGGGTGGACAGAACAAAGTAGAGTGCAGCGGTACACATACTCTGTGAATGCCAATTACAACCTAAGTAAACAGTTTAGTTTGAATCTCATCGGCAATACAGCCTACAGGAAGCAGCGTGCTCCGGGTACAACGAAGCAGAAAACAGATGCTGTTTCGGGTGCTGTGAGTCGCGATTTCGATATTAATCCCTATTCGTATGCCATCAATTCCTCACGCGCATTAGACCCGAAAGCATATTACACACGTAGCTATGCGCCGTTTAATATTCATAATGAGTTGCAAAACAATTTCATGGATTTCGATGTAATAGACCTTAAAATGCAAGCTGAATTGAAATATAGACCTATCAGTAAGGTCGAAGTTTCGGTGCTCGGTGCCTATAAGTTCTCGAATACAACACAGGCACATCAGATTAGTGAGAACTCAAATTATGCCCAAGCATTCCGCGCTATGGATGATGCAACAATTCGTGATGCTAACCCTTGGTTGTATTTAGATCCTAATCAGCCTAACTCAAAGAAGTTTTCGGTGTTGCCTGAGGGTGGCTTTTATCACGAAACTAAATACAAAATGAATAGTTGGGACTTCCGTGCTACGGTCAACTATAATGATGTTTACAACAATGATCATATTGTAAACCTCTATGGTGGTATGGAGATAAATAACACCGATCGTAATCAAAGTCGCTTTGAAGGTGTAGGAATGCAATACGGTATGGGCTACCTGCCAACGTATAGTTACTACTACTTTAAGCAAGCCAGTGAAGAAAACAATATGTACTACAAACTTGAAAACACCTATGGTCGCGATGTTTCATTCTTCGGAACAGCCAATTATTCGTGGAAAGGGCGCTATTCAATCAATCTTACTTCACGCTATGAGGGTAGCAACCGTTTAGGAAAGGCGCGCAGTGCACGCTGGTTGCCCACATGGAATGTGTCGGGTGCATGGAATGCCCACGAAGAATTGTGGTTCAAAAACGTGTTCAAAGCTATGCTTACCCATGCAACTTTGCGCACTTCTTATTCGCTAACGGGTGATAAACCGGCCGTAACAAACTCACAGGTTATTATTCAACCCAATAATCCTTGGCGTCCTTTCTCGGCCGATAAAGAATCAGGATTGGAGGTACAACGGTTCGCTAATCCAAATCTTACCTATGAAAAGAAGCACGAATTCAATATAGGTGCCGATTTAGGTTTTTTGAATAACCGACTTAATGTGACCTTTGATTGGTACACACGCAACAACTACGACCTGATAGGGCCGCGTACTACGAACGGCACAAAGGGTACTATTACCGAGTTTGCCAATATAGCCAGCATGAAATCGCATGGTGAAGAGCTGGCCATTTCGAGTAAGAATATAGTGAGAAAAGACTTTCAATGGACAACCGACTTTATACTTTCGCACGTTACAACCGAGGTCACTCATTTGGACAATCGTGTCAGGATAATAGATATGATAACAGGAAGCGGATTTACAAGAGAGGGGTATCCTTATCGTGCTTTGTTCTCCATGGACTTCAAAGGGCTCAATCAAAACGGTATTCCTACATTCATTAATGAAGAAGGAATGTTGACAACGAGTAATATTAACTTCCAATCTCGAATGTTAGATTACTTGAAATATGAAGGACCTACAGACCCAACAACGACAGGGTCGCTCGGAAACACTTTCTCATATAAAGGCTGGCATCTGAATATTTTCGCTACTTATGCATTTGGAAATAAGATTCGTCTCGATCCCGTTTTCAGTTCAATGTATTCTGATTTGACTGCAATGCCGAAAGATTTCAGAAATCGTTGGACGAAAGCCGGCGAAGAACAACGCACCAATATTCCGGCTATTGCCGACTTACGTACACTTCAAAACGACTTAAATTTGTCTTATGCATATAACGCTTATAACTATTCTAACGTACGAATTGCCAAAGGAGACTTCATAAGAATGAAAGAAATTTCATTATCATATGACTTTCCTCGCAAGTGGGTTAGCGCGTTATCGCTAAGTAATGTAAACCTGAAACTACAGGCAACTAACCTTTTTCTGATTTATTCGGATAAGAAATTGAATGGTCAAGATCCCGAGTTCTTTAACTCAGGCGGTGTTGCTGTGCCGATGGCTCGACAGTTTACGATGACTTTGCGCGTCGGACTTTAATAACAATTAATAGTAAACAAAATGAAGAAATTAAATATATTACTATTCGGTTTGGTGCTGTTAGGACTGTCTTCGTGTGATAAATACTTAGACAAATTGCCTGACGATCGTGCTGAAATCAATACTTATGAAAAAGCACGACAGCTGTTAATATCGGCTTATGCAACTTCTTCACCCGATTTTCTGCTTGAGATGAGCAGTGATAACGTTGCCGATAATGGCCGTGTCTATACCGCGCAGCCTGATCAAAACCAAGCTTATCGTTGGCAAGAAGTAACAACTACCGGCAACGACGATCCACGGTCGGTTTGGAATAATACCTACGAAGCTGTTGGAACAGCCAATATTGTGCTCGATGCACTTAAAAATATTCACGATGCCGACACCAAAGCATTACACGCAGAGGCCTTGCTTTGCAGGGCTTGGGCCATCTTTAGGCTATCGAATGCATTCTGTATGGCTTATGATTCAACCAAGGCAGCCTCCTATCTGGGGCTTCCTTATCCTACAGCACCCAATGTTTCAGTTAACGAACGTGGTACACTTAAGCAGCTTTATGCCAATATCAATGCTGACATAGAGAGCGCTCTTCCCGATGTAGATGATACACATCTAAAAGTACCCAAGTATCATTTTAACCGCAGAGCAGCCTATGCTTTTGCTGCAAGATTCAACTTATATTATCATAACTACGACAAGGCTATCGCTTATGCCACACAGGCTTTGGGCAGTCAGCCGGCGGGTTTACTGCGTAATGTGGCTCGCTATGCGACATTAGCTGGTGTAAACGATATTGCAAATGCCTACATCAATTCGGGCGAAAATGCTAATTTTATGTTGCAAGATGCTATCTCTAATACTGGCATTCTCTATCACTCGAGATTCTATCAAAGATATCTTCACAACGTAATGTTAGCTAAATTAGAGACCTTGTGGGTGCAAGCTCCATGGAATCCCAGTATTGGAACGAGAAACAATACGCTTTATGAAGCGAATCTGTTATATGGTAATAACCAAGCACTTTTCTACCCAAAGCTTGTATATAAAATGGAATATCTCGACAAAGAAAGTGGTACTGGATATTTTCATATCGTTGATGCTGTGTTCACAGCCGATGAGACTTTACTCGTAAGAGCAGAGGCCGAAGCCCTTAAAGGCGACTTTAAAGCTGCTCTTGCCGATATGAATACTTGGATACAAGCTCATTGTCAGGAAAATTATGGGGCTGGTGTTCGCCCCACATTTACCGAAGCTTCGCTCAATGCTTATATGAATTCGATACCCGAAGTACCTGCCGTTATTACTAAAGACAGTGACCGTGGTTATAAAAAACCGTTACACCCACAAGGTTTGACAGTAGCAACTGGAACCATGACCAACCTAATTTACATGATACTTCAGATGCGACGCATTGAAACTCTCTTTCAAGGTTTACGCTTTCAAGATGTAAAACGTTATGGTATTCAAATATGCCATGTTATCGAAGGTGAATCAACTTTAGAATTTAAATCGGGCGATCTACGTGGTGCCCTCCAACTTCCGGCCGACGTTGTTGCCGCAGGATTAGTACCAAACCCACGCTAATTATCTCTTAACACTAAAGATTACAGATAATGAAACACATCAAGTTATTCCTCTTGCCGGCTATTTTGATAATGATGGTAGCCTGCTCTAACGATGATGTTAGTTCTACGTCGATCTTCCAAACGGACACTCCTTCGCAATCAGTGTTCGACAAATGGTTGATGAAGAACTATACAAATCCGTATAACATACAGTTTAACTACCGGTATAATGATAATCTTACCGATCGTACCTATCATGTAGTTCCGGCCAAGCTAACGAACGCTAAGGCCCTTGCTATACTTATTAAGCATGTGTGGTTAGACGCATATAGCGAGCTTATGGACACAACTTTCCTCAAAGAACACTGTTTCCGAGTATTCCAAATGATAGGATCCTCAGAGTATACGAGTCAAGGAAGTGTAGTACTGGGAACGGCAGAGGGCGGTATTCAAATAACATTGTTTCAAGTGAATGATCTTGATTTGAACGATATTTATGTGGAGACCAGCAACCCCTTTAGAAATACATGGGCTATCCCTATTGACTTGAATAAGCGCTACTTTCATACAATGCACCATGAATTTTGCCATATTCTTACACAGTTAAAAGATTATTCTACCGACTTTCAAGCAGTCTCAGCAGGACATTACCATTCGGCAGATTGGGTGAACATAAATGACGCAGAATCGGCCCGTTTAGGTTTTGTTACAGGTTATGCCAGCGGAGAATACAACGAGGACTTTGCCGAAACCTATGCCGTTTACGTGACCAGTACCGATGCCATGTGGAATAAAATCCTACAGTCGGGTGTAGTGGGAGATGACACAACAGGACGGGATACCATTCTTCGCAAGCTCGAAATTCTGCGCAGTTATTTCCAAAATACATGGGGAATCGACATCGACAAGCTACGCACAATAGTGCTCCGGCGTTCGAGCGAGGCCTCGACTCTTGATTTGCAAACTCTTAATTAGTATCAAAGTATGAAGAAAATATATAGTTTGCTGTTACCCCTTGTGGCACTGGCAGCACTTTCCTCGTGCAAGAACGAGGTTGATGATATATTCGACCAATCGTCGTCTGCACGTATTGAAGAGGCCATACAGTCTTGCAATAACGTCCTGACAGCTGCTCCTAACGGCTGGGTTATGACGTATAAAGGCGCTTCGCAGTATGGCTGTTACAACGTGCTTTGCAAGTTTAATACCGACAGTACGGTTAACATTACTAACGAATTAGGCACAGCTTCAGCTGGAACACACTACTCTTTAAAGCAAAGTCAGGGTGTGTTATTGTCGTTCGACGAGTATAATAAAGCCATACACACTTTCTCAGATCCCGTTGCCGATGTGGGCGATCGGGGTAAAGGATTCGAAGGCGATCTTGAGTTTCGCGTGCAGAAAGCCTCGGCCGACAGTGTAGTTCTACTTGGAAAAAAACACGAAGATCGCATCATAATGACTCCGATACCTGCAAATATCACATGGATACAGTATTTACAGGCTATTAAAACGACTAAGAACAATATGGCTGCACCTAAATATCGTCTGATATTAAATGGCGACACGCTCACTGCTCAGTGCAAGTATCATACACTAATAGCGTCAGACAATGTTGGAAACCAAACTATTTTGCCTTTCGTTTATACTCCCGACGGACTACGGCTTTACCAACCTATGGTAGTAAAAAGTCCTAAGCATCCCGACGGAACAATCGTAACCGGATTCACATATAAAGGTGATACCATTTGCAACGATGTAACAGACACGAACATTAAGCTCATCCAAGTATTCAGAGTAGCCGATAGTTTCACTGAAGGAATATGGAGTTATGTGCCTAGTTTGAATGTTTCTTCGGCAGCTGCTGTGGCATGGACACATGCAAACACAACTACACAATCAGTCGGATTTACGGTTGCCTATGCATTTATGGGTTATTCAGAAGGAACTTTTGCGCTGAACGTTGCCATACGTAGTGGAGGTACGACGTACGTAGGGAAAATGTATTTCGAGGTTGTTGCCACAAGCAAAGACGAAATTACACTGGCTTATACGGGAAAAGCCGACGCTAACGGTAGCTTTATGTATAAATCGTTGGGCTGGGGTCCCTTCATTGAACAGCTGGGAACAACTGACAAGCCTCGGAAGTTTAGAATTATAGCCAATGATATTAAGGCACCTACCCGCATAACTTTAACTGATGAAAATGATGCAACCAATGTCATAGTATTTGCCAACGGAGTGGTACCGTTATCGTCCTCGAATTAAATGTTTCTATTCCGTTATTAAAACGGCGGCACATGTATGTATCGCCGTTTTTTTAAGTCTATATGAGAAGAAAATAAATAGGATTGTAAGTGACAAAACATATAGAAGAAAGTTATTTGATCTTCGTTGATATATCCCTATCGGATATTTTTTGCAAAGGAAATAAAGAAAAAAGCTGATTATTTCTATTCTTTTATCTTACAATGGGTTAAGGCAGATAATATGTACGTCCCCCGTTTTGAAGCCTCGGTCACATTGCGTTATTACCCATATTGTATTCCGAGTTTTTGCTGTTTGCATGTGCAAGATATACTTTCTTTTATGTTTGTATTTTCGTAATAGGAAACTTACCGTGTATTGGAGATGATGTTTTGGAATGTATGTATTCTCTTGAGGATGCACAACCGTTTTTTATAGTGGAAGATCCGGCTCTGACATAATACTTTTTCACTTTTTCCACGCGGTATGTTAAAGGATCGGCAGAAACGAGTACACGATTAAAATTTGCACTTATAGTTAAATGGAAATGAACTTGGTCATATCCCCTGAATGTATAGAGAAGCTGACTATATCCTTTCCATATAGCCACAAAGATAGCATGAAAGATTTGTAAAATTTTCGCACAATGTGCGTAAAAACGTTCTTTATATTTTTATATAGAGAGTTAAGCTTTTTGTTTTACTGTATAGAATCCACCCTATAAGCAGACGGCGTATTCGCAGAAAGCCCTGTTTGCGAAGCGACAAAAGGATAACATAGTGTGCACGCCTTTCCCAGTTATGCATCCCTTGCAACGGTCTTACATCAGCCTTGTATTAACGTTACTTCTTCGTTGTAAGAGACATACGATAAAGAAGTATGATCCGTATAAAGTAATAAAGAAAGAATATATAAAATAAACGTATTCTACAGAAACACTTTCATATTTCTGTAGAATACGACGTTATGAAAAATTAGTTTAATACTTATTTAGCATACGCTATGGAGCGTGTTTCTCGAATAACTGTAATCTTTACTTGTCCTGGATAAGTCATCTCATTCTGTATCTTATCTGCAATTTCAGAAGAAAGTTTAGCTGTTTCTTCATCAGTCATCTTATCAGCTCCAACAATAACACGAAGTTCGCGCCCCGCCTGTATGGCATAGGTTTTTGTCACTCCCGGGTAACTCATGGCAATAGCCTCAAGATCATTCAAACGCTTGATATATGCCTCGACAATCTCACGACGGGCTCCCGGGCGAGCTCCCGATATAGCATCACAAACTTGAACGATAGGGGCAAGTAAAGTATTCATCTCTATCTCGTCATGATGAGCTCCTATCGCATTACAGATATCAGGTTTTTCCTTATACTTTTCTGCAATCTTAGCTCCATACAATGCATGAGGCAACTCACTTTCTTCATCCGGTACTTTTCCGATATCATGTAGCAGTCCTGCACGTTTGGCTTTCTTAGGATTCAGTCCTAATTCTGCAGCCATAATGGCACAAAGATTTGCCGTCTCACGAGCATGTTGCAATAAATTTTGCCCATAAGAAGAACGATATTTCATCTTACCTATAATACGAATAAGTTCGGGATGTAGACCATGAATACCGAGATCGATGGTAGTACGTTTACCTGTTTCAATAATTTCTGTATCAAGTTGTTTTTTCACTTTAGCAACCACTTCTTCAATTCGGGCAGGATGAATACGCCCGTCGGCTACCAATTGATGGAGTGCAAGGCGACAAACCTCACGGCGAATAGGATCAAATGCAGAAATAACAATTGCCTCAGGGGTATCATCTACGACAATTTCTACTCCTGTTGCACTTTCTAAAGCACGAATATTACGTCCTTCTCTGCCAATAATACGTCCTTTAACTTCGTCATTATCAATATGAAACACACTTACGGAATTCTCTATAGCTGTTTCAGTAGCTACACGCTGTATCGTCTGAATAACGATTTTCTTGGCTTGTTGATTAGCATTAAGCTTGGCTTCATCAACGATTTCGTTTATATAGCTTGCAGCGTCTGTTCTTGCCTCATCTTTCAAACTTTCAATTAAGCGGTTCTTAGCTTCTTCGGCACTTAGGCCTGACAACTCTTCCAGTTTCTCACGTTCCTGTAACTGCATCTTTTCTAATTCATTTTGCTTTACAGACAACAACTTTTTCTCATTGTCCACACGCTGTTGATTTTGTTCAACATCCTGTTTTCGTCGCCCTAATTCTTCTTGCCGTTGATTCAAACTAAGCTCTCTTTGCTTTAACTTATTTTCAATTTGTTGTATTTTTTGATTACGTACCTGAACTTCCTTTTCAAGTTCAGACTTTTTATTGAGGAATTTTTCTTTTACTTCAAGGAGTTTTTTCTCTTTTACAACTTCTGCTTCCTTGCAGGCTGTAGAAATTATCTCATTATACTTTCCTTTTAAAACGTACCTAAACAAAAAATACCCAATCGAGCCACCAATTATCAAAGCGACTAATACCGTTATAATTAGACCTATCATTCAAATTATATTTAATTTATTATTTTAGTTTAAGAATTTTGTTCTTATAACCAATAAATGTCTGCTTTATCGACTTCAGATATCCAAAACACATAAAAAGAGATTTTCTTTTAATTTAATACATCTTCTATTTCAGAAGTCAATTTCTCAAGCATACTACTATAAGGTGCAATATCGTTACGTCCCAATTCTTTTTCATAACGAAATGCTATATCTATCAGTGTCATATACAGCAACTCTTTATCACCTTTCTTACCATTAAAGACCTGTGCATAAGCATTCACCGTATCGGTTATAAGTTTTGCTGCATCGCGATAGAATTTCTCATCTTCACGAACTATATACACAGGGATTTCCATATCATATACATGTAATTTTATATGTAACTTTTTCGTACTGTCTTCTTCCATCATGCCTTATTATTTCTCACTCAGTAATATAATACATTTATTTATATCCTTAATAAGCTTAGACAACCGTTTTTCTGCTCTTTCAACATCCGAATCAGAGACTTCAATCATCCTAACCATTTTCAAACTATTATAATCATTTTCTGTCTGAGTTAATCGTAGTGTAAGTTGATTAATCATAGAATCACGCTCATCGATCGTCTTACGTAAATAGGTGTTCTCTTCTTTTATTTTTGAATAATTGAGAATCATTTGCCTAACACGAGTAGAAAATATAGTCAAAGCTTTCTCATTAGAATTCATAATAGTTTGTAATTTCGTTCAAATTTAAATCGATAAATTAGTAAACACAAATTATTGTTATTTTTAAATAACACAAAAATTACATATCATTCACGGAGGTTTACCTTTTAGAATTAGTCTCTTTTTTAGCAAGCAATACTACATGATATACAAAATCCGTAATCCATTTTTGAGAAAAACCTAAACGTTTATCATATTGCCTAATGGCAATAACCGTCTTCATAACACCTGCATCAGAGAAATCGTTCTTATTAAATATATCATTAACCGTTTTCTCAGTCATGGAATAAATAATACTTTTGAAAATAGAAGGCAACCGTAACTTGAATTTCATTAGATTTCCCATCAGCATCACAATATCTTGTGTAAAGCCTTGAAACAGTACCAAGTAAGTTTGCACGTCCTGTAGTTTATGACAATTCTTACGAACACTTTGATCAATTTCCTTAAAGAAATTATCATCGCTTTTATACAATTCTTTCAATAACTTTTTACAATGTTTTTTTTCTCCAATTCCTAACTTGTTATTTACCGTGGGAATATGAAGCGTTGTCTTAAACATTCTAAGATCAGGAAGCATTGACAAATTATTGATACCTATAGTCGAAGCCAAGGAAGCTTGAAAATATACTCGAATAAGAGTCATGTAGTTTTCCATCCTTGATATTGTTTTCGAATCTTTGTTTCTTTTAAAAAGATTCATAAAAATTCCCATATTGTTTATATAATTAAAGACCTCACTCATTCTACTATTGTGCAAAGTTAATCGAATTATCAGAAAAATCAAAACAAAAAGTAACATTTTTCAAAAATATACAATTCGATTATACTTTTTATTATTACCTTTGTACACTTAATTTATATAAACTACAATAATACAAAACTTTTCAACAATATTATTAAAGTATGAAAGGAATAGTTTTAGCAGGAGGTTCTGGATCGCGTCTCTACCCTATTACCAAAGGTATCAGCAAACAACTGATACCCATATTTGACAAACCTATGATCTATTATCCGATATCAATTCTAATGCTAGCGGGTATTAAAGAGATACTTATCATTTCCACACCATTCGATCTACCGGGATTTAAAAGACTATTGGGTGATGGACACGATTTTGGCGTAAAATTCGAATATGCCGAACAACCATCACCAGACGGACTTGCACAAGCATTTATTATTGGAGAAAAATTTATTGACACTGATAATGTTTGCCTTGTTCTTGGTGACAATATATTTTACGGTGCCGGCTTTAGTAGTATGTTAGAAAATTGTGTATATGAAGTTGAACAGAAAGGTAACGCTTCCGTATTCGGATACTATGTAAATGATCCTGAACGCTATGGTGTTGCAGAATTCGATAAAAATGGTAACTGTATCAGTATAGAAGAAAAGCCAAAAATCCCTAAAAGTAATTACGCTATTGTTGGTTTATATTTCTATCCTAATAACGTAGTAGAGATCGCAAAAAAAATCAAACCAAGTAAACGTGGAGAATTAGAAATTACAACTGTCAATCAGGTATATCTTAATTATAACCAATTAAAGGTACAGCCACTTCCAAGGGGCTTTGCTTGGTTAGACACTGGTACACACGATAGTCTTTCTGAAGCAAGCACATTCATCGAAGTTATTGAGAAACGACAAGGATTGAAAATTGCGTGTCTTGAAGAAATCGCTTTCAAAAAAGGATGGATAAACAAAGTTCAACTTCATAACTTGGCACTTCCCATGCAAAAAAATAATTATGGTAAGTATCTATTAGATTTAATTGAAAATAAATAACGCAACATTATCATAATGGAAAAAAAGAAAGACTTACTTTATGAAACATCTTTGGAACAAGAAAAGGTTCCTCTTTTTGATTTCCAAACAATCTATACTGCACTTATCTTAAACTGGAAATGGTTTATAGTTTCACTTATTATATGCGTGGGATGTGCTATTTTGTATTTACGATATACCACTCCAGTTTATCAAGCGTTTGCAAAAATGCTTATTAAAGATGATAATGATTCTAGAGGGCGAAACAATAGAAGTGCTTTCAATAGTATCTACATGGGAACAATATCCAATTCTGCAGGTATTGATAATGAAATGGAAATACTTACCTCACAAACACTGGCAGAACAAACTGTCCGTGATCTTAAACTCTATATAACTTATATAACCAAAGGGCGGATTAAAGATATTGTTATCTATAAAAATCAACCTATTAATGTAGATATTGATTCGATGCATTTAAATAAGCTCAGCAACCCTATCAATTTAAAAATACAACGTATAGGAACACAATATTCTATAAATATAAATTATTTTACTGAAAATAAAAATCAAAACTCTTATAATAACAATCATATCAATAAAACCGTAGCAACATTTCCTACTACAATAACTACAAGAGTGGGCACTCTTTATTTTTCTTTTAATAAAAATATGTATGGAATGTTAACTGATAGACAAAATCTTATAGTGACTATATCCCCACCTATTAATATCGCTTACAAATATGCAGCCAGACTTTCTGTAAGCCAAACATCTAAAGCGACAACTATAGCTCAACTGACACTTAAAGATGAAATTCCTCAACGTGCTATTGATTATCTTCGACAACTTGTAATAAGCTATAATCGACAGGCAAATGAAGACAAGAACGAAATTGCTCATCGAACAGAAATGTTTATTAATACTCGCATTGAAAAGATCAATACAGAACTCGGCGCAACAGAAGGACAGTTGGAAAATTTTAAAAAACGTAATAATATTGTTGAACAGAAACTGAATGCCAGTCAAGCTTTTACAAATGCTGATGCCTACAATCAAAAACTTGCAAATGCCAATACGCAAATATACTTGCTTAATAGTATCAGCAACGAGGTAAGTAGATACAAAAATAAATATCAACTTTTGCCATCAAATATCGGCCTAACTGACCAAAACGCTATCACACTTATCAATAACTATAACGATATAGTCATGCAACGTAATAAGCTTCTTCGTAGTGCATCAGAAACAAGTCCCCTGGTCATGCAGTATACAGCACAACTTGATGAACTAACAGGGAGCATTCAACGAGCTATTAGTATAGCACGCCATAACTTAGACATTCAACGTAACAGTATTGCATCATTATACGGAAAATACAAAAGCCAAATACAAGAGGCTCCACTACAAGAAAAGACTTTAAAACAAATCGACCGCCAACAAGAGGTAAAATCTGGACTTTATCTAATGTTATTACAAAAACGGGAAGAAAATTCTATCTCTTTAGCAGCTACTGCTGATAAAGGAAAACTTATAGATATTCCACAATTAGTAGGTCAAGTAAGTCCCCAAAGATCTATGATTTTAATCATAGCTTTTTTCATTGGTATCGCCATTCCATCATTAGCAATATTTCTAATTAAGCTCTTCAGCTATAAAATAGAAGGACATAATGATGTTTTAAAATTGACAAAGCTCCCTATTTTAGCAGATGTACCGGTTGCGAGCGATACTGCAAAATCCAAAGCCGATATCGTTGTGCATAAAAATCAAAACAATCAGATGGAAGAGATATTTCGTAGTATGCGTACCAATCTTCTATTCATGATGAAAGAAGGTGAGAAGGTCATACTTTGCACTTCCACAACCTCTGGAGAAGGGAAAACATTTATCGCTTCTAACCTTTCTATGAGCTTTGCATTACTTGAAAGGAAAGTCATCTTAGTCGGTCTTGACATCCGCAAACCACGTTTAGCCGAGCTTTTTGGACTTGACGACCACCATCACGGAATTACCAATCTACTAACCAAGGAAAAGCCCACATGGCCAGAAATAGAATCCCAGATACTATCTTCTGAAATAAATAAGAACTTAGATTTACTCATGGCAGGTCCTATTCCTCCCAATCCTACAGAATTGATAGCAAGACCAGCATTAGAAATTATCATTGACAATCTAAAACAACACTATGATTACATATTGATTGATACCGCACCTATCGGATTGGTTACCGACACTATGCAAGTTGGTCGAATAGCAAATACATCTGTGTATCTGTGTAGGGCAGACTATACACCAAAAGACAGTTTCAGACTTATCAACGACTTGGCTTTTGAGAAAAAATTACCTAACATGTGCATTGTACTCAATGGTGTAGATATGTCCAAAAAGAAGTACGGGTATTATTATGGGTACGGAAAATATGGCAAATATGCTCGCTATGGACTTTACAATTATGGAGGCAAGAAATACGATGGGTACGGAAGCTATGGCAGTTATGGGAGCTACGGTAGTTACGGCAACAGTCACTATGGAAACAAAAATGATACATCTATAAAACTCTAACTTGATTAAGTAATAATATTTAGACAAACTGGTATTTTTTAGCTTTATCTCACATATATATTAAATAAAAACATGACAATTGCAGTAGATTTCGACGGAACAATCGTAGAGCATAGATATCCAGAAATAGGAGAGGAAATTCCCTTCGCTACAGAAACATTGAAAATGTTGATAAAAGATCATCATCGCTTGATATTATGGAGTGTGCGCGAGGATAAATTACTTGATGAAGCAGTGAATTGGTGTAAAGAGCGTGGGGTAGAATTTTGGGCCATAAACCGTGACTATCCGGAGGAGAATGATTCTAGTAGCAATAACCATTATAGTCGCAAAATCAAAGCTGATTACTTTATTGATGACAGAAATATCGGCGGTTTACCTGATTGGGGACAAATATATCAAATCATCTCTTCTGGAAAAAGCTATCGACAGATCATCAAAGAAACTATGGGAATAATAACAGTACCCCATAAAAAGAGACATTGGTGGCAAAGATAATACCAATAGCCCTGCCCGATATAGAAACCATTCCATTCTAAAAATACCTTTGATAAAAATGGAATTAGCGTCATCCTATGAATATAATGTCACGCTACTACTATAAATACTACTGATAATTCATGAAATAATACCTACTTAAATTTAATTGTAACACTGAATTTTAATTTTTGTAAGGTAACAAATAAAGATATGTAGAAAAGGAATCATTCACTACATATTTTGTAATTCTTCATAAATTCGTTGCACTGGCAGCCCCATTACATTAAAATAACTACCCTGTAAAGACGTTACACCGATATAGCCAATCCACTCTTGAATACCATAGGCACCTGCCTTGTCGAAAGGTTTGTAACGAGCAATGTAGTAATCAATCTCTTCTTTACCGAGCACTTTGAACGTAACCTCCGTCTCTACAACAAAAGTATTTTGTTTCTTTACCGTTGTAAGACATACTCCCGTAATCACCTGATGCGTATTTCCGCTCAACAAACTAAGCATCCGTCGAGCCTCCTCTTCATCCTTAGGCTTGCCTAATACTTCTTTTTTATCGAAAACTACCACTGTATCCGCGGTAATTATAAGCTCATCATCGGCAATATCATAAGCAGCAGCTTTTTCCTTGGCTATATACAACGGAATATCCAATACGGACAAATCTAATGGATAAAACTCCGATATTCCCTCGGCGACTCTTACTGTAAACGGAATATCCAAACCGGCCAGCAGCTCCCGGCGGCGAGGAGAATTAGACGCTAATACGATCTTATATTTTATTCTCATTGTATCTCATCCTATCAAGGTATTTTACCAACCAAAAGCCTTCTCGTCGGAAAGCCATTTTCCTTGCGCTCTCAAAACTTGTTCTAAGACATCTCTTCCACAGCCATAACCACCTTTTATGGAACTTATATACCGACTGATAGCCTTGATATCACGACAAGCGTCAGCAGGACAACACGAACATCCGCATCGCTTCATTACCTCATAATCGGGAATATCATCCCCCATATAAATAATTTCATCATCAGAAAGCCCATAGGCGCGCTTTACCTGCTCATATTTCTCTATCTTCACAATACAGCCCATATAAATATCTTCCACCCCCAAACGCTCATACCGCTCCCTTATAGACTCAGTATTTCCGCCTGTTAGGATTACAATGCGGAGTCCCGACTTCTGGGCCAATTGTATAGCATAGCCGTCCTTGATATTCACCGTGCGTAATGGTTCGCCTTCTTGTGACATAGGCACAGTTTCAGCAGACAGCACACCATCTACATCAAAAATAATAGCACGTACTTTCTTTAAGTCGTAATTAATCATAGAAAGTTATTATATAAGATTTTATAAAAACAAAATCATATCATCCTATCTAATAGATACACTCTCCCACTTCAGCCGCTCCTCATTTTTTAATTTCAGAGGAACAGCAGAATACCCGATAGCAATAACACACAAAACCTGTAAATTTTCAGGAATATCAAGTATACCGTGCAACACTTCATCGGCAGAATGTCCATCGCTTAACCCACGACCACGCATCTGAATCCAACAAGAACTTAAGCCTAAATCGGCAGCCTGATACTGAATGCTCACAGCTGCAATCGCACTATCCTCTATCCAACAGTCGGTCATCTGAGCATCTCCAAGTACAACAATGGCAAGAGGCACATCTTTCATAAACTCACCTCCCGTATCTTTAGCATCAGCCATTTTTTCGATAAGCCTCTTGTCATCAACCACAATAAATCGCCATGACTGCAATCCTTTAGCCGTTGGCGCCATCAAAGCCGCCCGCAATATAATCTGAAGATCATCAGGCTTTATTTCCTCTGTTGTAAAACGCCGAATGCTACGTCGCCTCTGCACTAATTCCTTAAAATCCATAGGCAATGCTTATTTGCATAATTCTTACATGGAAACGATGTGACAAAGATAACTATTAAAATTCAAATACACTTACCAAACATCGTGTTTTTACAAAACATTTCGTATTTTTGCAACATGAAAGAAGTTAAGGTAAAGATTATTTCGAAATATAAAGAGTTGCCGACTATGAATGACAATAATTTCTTTCACAGCCCCGAGTTATTTAAAATTATAGAAAATACACCGGGCCACACTCCATATATGGCTATCGCCACAAACAGTGAAGGCAACATAATAGCCCATATGCTTGCTATTATCAGACGTAGAGGATCATTACTCCCCCCATATCTTTACACACATGGGCATATCTATGGCGAAGGTGTTTATGACGACAAGCAAACAAACAAAGAGGAGATATTTAGCTTAATGCTACGCGAAATTACCCGTAAATTCAGAAGACGTCTGTGTTTATACGCCGAATTTAGCGACTTAAGTACTAAAATGTTCGGTTATAGACACTTCAGAGAAAACGGATACTTCCCTATCAGCTGGCAAGAAATACACAACTCCCTGCACAGTATGTCTCCTGAAAAACGCATAGGTAACAAACTCCTCAAACGTATCCGGCACTCACAAAAGCTCGGAATAGTAACTCAAGAAGCAAGAGACGAAGCAGAAATTCACCAATTCTACACCATACTCCATAACTTTTACCGATTTAAATTTCACCGATTTATTCCTCCTGAGAGCCAAATACTGGCCATTGGCCGCGGACAGAATGGCCATATATTCGTAACACTTTATAAGAATAAGATCATTGGAGGTTGCATCTGTGTGCACGATAATGGTAATTTATTCTTGTGGTATCATGCCTCTAAACGAAAAAGATATATGTATCTGCACCCTAACACCATCACTATTTGGCATGCCATCAAATATGGTTATGAACACGGCTACGCCCACATTGTTTTCTTGAATGCCGGTTTTCCCCTAATAAAGAATCCACATAGAGACTTTATTTTGAAATTTGGCGGTAAACCGATAACCAAATATAGGTGGTTCAGAATTTCTATACCATGGATAAACAGTTTCCTATCGTGGATATATCGGGAATGATTATCCTGATAAATGCTGAATAGTTCATGAACTGCAAGTTGCATATTCAGGAAATAAGCACTATCTTTGCAAAAGATAGACCGCATTCGGTAATCTGAAAGTTACCTTTCATTGTACTCACTCATACTATTTTTGCATCTAAATCCTATAGCATCATGACACTACAACAATTGGAATACGTCATTGCAGTATACAGATACAAGCATTTTGCTAAGGCTGCAGACAACTGTAATATAACACAACCCACGCTTAGTTCTATGATACAGAAGCTGGAAGAAGAACTCGGAGTGAAGATATTCGACCGACGGAAGCAGCCTATACTGCCAACTCCTGCCGGTAAACTTATCATCGATCAGGCGTGGAAGGTACTCACAGAGGCGCGAGAGCTACGCGAGACGGTAGAAGAAACCAAACATTCGCTGCTCGGAACATTCAACATAGGCATTCTGCCCACCATTGCTCCTTACCTTATCCCACGCTTCTTTCCTCAGTTGATGGAGAAATATCCCGACATGGATGTGCGCATAACGGAGATGAAAACCGGGGATATTAAGCGTGCACTGCACCATGGCGACATCGATGCGGGCATCATAGCAAAGGTAGACGGGCTGGACAACTTCGACTGTATCAACGTTTTCTACGAACAATTTTTCGCCTATGTGGCGCAGGGCGATGCTCTATTCGACAATAAAACCATACGTACCGTCGATTTGAAAGGCGAATATCTGTGGTTACTCGACGAGGGACACTGTTTCCGCGACCAGCTTATGAAGTTTTGCGACCTTAAAGGAGCCAAACAGAGCAAGCGTGCATATTCGTTAGGCAGTATCGAAACTTTCATGAGGATGGTAGAGAGTGGCAAAGGCGTTACCTTTATACCGGAGCTGTCACTGCTACAACTCACCGACGTTCAACGCAAACTCGTGCGACCGTTCGCGCTTCCGATCCCCACGCGCGAGATAATTATGGTTACCGGAAAGAACTTTATCCGCACTTCGTTGCTGAATTTAATTGTGGAAGAAATAAAACATGCCGTTCCAAAAGACATGCTTCAACTCAAACAAACACAGCAACGAGTATAACAGGTTGATATACTATTTTACAGTGATCGTGGCGCCTGCCTGCTCCGTGGCGACATACTCGGGGGCATAGGCGCACTGGGCGGTTACGCTACCAAGGGTGTATGTACCGCTCCTATCTAAGTAATATTCCTTTTCTATCATATGCGTGCCCTTACTTAACATGCTGATGAAATACACCGTGGCACAGTCTTTATTGCTGCAATAGTACGCTCCGTCGTAACCGCTCCGTTGGTTTACAGGCTCCATACATGCCGCCCGTTTGTCTATAACCTGCACGAAATCGAGGTCGCGCTCGGCTTTCAGCGTTATTCTTACCCTCACCTTGCTGCCCACTTTCAACGGTCCGGGCGCCACAGGTATAATCTGTCGCGTTACTGAAAGCTCGCTTCCTGACCGTCGGATATCCGATGTCTTCTGCAAATACTGTGCATACAAAGCGCCCCAAGAGGTGTTGTTCGTCTTCTTTTCGACCGTAAACACACGTTCATCAGTAGGTGTAACCACAGTTTTCGTATAACCTAAGCCTGCTGTTGCCTGTGGCATTGGCAGTTGTTTGCCATCTATTCGGAGCACAGGAATATCGTCTTCCGTTGAAGGCTGTACAAAAGAGGTGTTGTCCGATAAGAATGCATACACGGCTGCTGCGCTGTTTATCGCCGTTAGCCAGTACTGCGAGCGCTTTTCCTGCAACAACCAAAGCTGCATATCGGTAATGTTTTGCGTGTCTTTAGGCGTAATCAATCGTAGCGCTTCTATGGCTGCAACCTGTGTAGGTATCTTGTAATCGAGCCACGAATAGCTCGCCCGCGGGGTGTCGAAGTAGCGCCCTTTCGCCTTATCGTATACGGAATACTGCTTTACACTCTCCACCAAACGACGTGCCACATCTTTGCTATGCACCGTATTTTCCTTCTCTAAGATAATTGCAGTGAGCGCTCGTTGCAAAATGGTCATATCTTCGGCGCTGTTCTCCGCATCATTTAATAACTTTCTTTTACCCTTCTTTCCCTTTCCTATAGGCTTTCTTCCGTCAAGAGCACATAGATACAAATACTCCATATCAGCCTCCTGTCGGCTTAAATAGGCAAATGCTTGGTCGAGCATATACTTGGTTTGCGGGCGGCGACCTACCATATTGTTCAAACGAACCAGTACTTCAGCAACAGCTTCCGTTATGTATCGACTGCCTTTCATCCCCTTGAACCAACTCCACGAACCGTCTTCGTTCTGCAAATCGCGTAGCTCCGAGATAG
>CAUUQE010000020.1:0-22699 GCA_963547065.1 uncultured Prevotella sp.
AGATATAGAATACGTATATAATTAAAATATTGATAATCAATATTTTATATAGGTTAAGAATGTTTGTCCTTTTTTTGATATTTATAAATTCTATTTATTTTATTTATTGTGATGTAAATATAGAAATAAAAATGCTTGAAATAATTTTATTATAAAGTATATATTGCAATTTAACTCTTGTTTTTAGTAGAAATACGAATATAATTATCTTAGGTTGTAATATGATTTAATATAAATATTTTTGTGACATTTTAGGGATGTGTATTAAAAATATATCTTATTAGTAGTTCCTTTTTTCTAAAATATATTTACCTTTGCATACTATATAATTTATGGTCAAAGCTAGTTTGTTTTACGAAAATATATAACTTGCTTAGATGTAGATGGAGGTTGTCGTAATTTAAAATCAATGGCAAATGAAAGACCATTTTTGAAAAGTAGTGTCAATTCAATGTGAAATTGTTGCGATTTTATTTAATTATAAAGGTTGAGAATACATATATAATGTAAGAGAATATTTCTTTTCATTTCATTAAAAATAGTTTAAATTCAAAATAAAATGAAATTAGCAAAACATTTGTTTCTTCTGTTGGCGGTAGGGATTTTCTGCTCAACAGATGCTTTTGCTCAAGCGGTGGGTACGAGATTTACTGTTGGTACCGTAACTTATCAAATTACAGAAAGAGATTTGGATAACCCTGTAAATGATAAGGTGTCAATTTATCAAATTAATGGTAGTGGCACTATAAATATACCAAGCAGTGTAACCAATCCGCAAGATCATGAGAGTTATAAAGTGACTTCTGTTATATCTTGGGTTGCGAATCAGATTGCAAGGAGTGTAAGAGAGGTCGTCTTACCTGAAGGATTGCTTTCTATTCCTGATGCTTGTTTTGATCAATGTCAAGGTGTTAAAAAAATAACCATTCCATCCACATGTACTTCAATTGGTATACGTTGTTTTAGAAATTGTGGAGATTTGCAGACGTATGCAATATCAGGTAGCAGCTCAACTTTTGCAGTAGAAAATGGTGTACTTTTTGAAAAAAATAAAAAAACTTTAGTATATTTTCCGTGTGGTAGGAGTGGCGACTATAGGATTCCAAATGGTGTTACCACAATTAGACAGTATGCATTTTCTCAATGTGTAAAGCTTCAGACTTTGACTATTCCAACTTCTGTTACTAGTATGTATTTTGGTAAAGGTGCTTCGATTGTTACAACTGCAGAAAATATCAAGGTAGAATCAGGTAATGCCTTTTTCAGTGATATTGATGGCGTGCTTTGTAATGCTGATAAAGCAAAGCTTTATAGTTATCCAGCTCGTCGAATTCATGCTAATGCTACGTATAAAGTACCAGACAATGTTAGAGAGATAGCTCCTGATGCTTTTTATGTAAGTAGCGTTAAAACTGTAAATCTAAATAATGTAGAGACAATAGGTGAGGGGGCTTTTGCATTTTCATATGGATTGCAGAGTGTTTATTTTAGTGATAAAGTTAAAACGATTGGAGAAGGTGCTTTTGCAGGTTGTGATAACTTAAACCAAATTACGGTGAGTAGGCGTAATCCGTATTTTAAGGCTTCTGATAATGTGATATTTAGCAAAAACGGAAGGCATTTGGTTCAGTGTGCAACGAACAAGATGGGGGATTATAATATTCCAAATGGTGTTACTGATATTGATGCGAAGTCTTTTTTTCAGTGCAATAAATTGGGGAATGTCAAAATCCCTAATACTGTGAAAACCATTGGCAAAAGTGCTTTTAGTTACAGTGGGCTAAATAATCTTTCCTTTGAAGCGGGGGCAACTTTGGAGTCTATTGGTGAAAATGCTTTTGACCATGCAGATATTTCAAACATAATATTGCCAGCTTCCCTAAAATTTATTGATGGTACAGCTTTTACATATATGAAAAAGTTAACAAGCATCACAGTAGAAGATGGTTCGTTGTTGGCTAATGTGGGAGATGCTGCATTCGCAAATAATCCTGAACTTCGCACTTTCACGTTTGCAGGAAGTGCTGATTATTTGACCAGAATTCCGGAAGGTGCATTCTCTAATGATGTTAAACTGGAAAGTTTCAAAATACCGAAAGGGGTTTCACAAATCTCTAAAAATGCGTTTTTAAATACGCCAAAGTTAGAGAACTTGACTTTTGAGGAAGGTGCTGTCATCCAAGTTATAGAGGGAGGGGCCTTTGCAAGTTGTGGAATGAAGAGTATTGAATTACCACAATCAGTTCGCCAGATTAAAAGCCAAGCCTTTGATAATTGTACGAATTTGAGATATATTTGGATTCCTAAAAGAGTAGATGAAATCCAAACAGGTGCACTTAATATGTGTGAGAGTTTGGAAGATATTGAAGTAGATGAAGAAAATCAGAAGTATGCTTCTTTTGATGGCATGCTTTGTAATAAGAGTAAAACGGAATTAATTTTATTTCATATTGGTAAAGCTGATGAAAGATATACTTTAGTACCTGGTTTCACTAAGATAGATGCTTACGCTTTCTATGGTAGTAAAAAAGTAACAAATATTACTTTCCCTGAAACGGTAACAACTATTGATAATCGTGCTATTGCACTATGTGAAAATTTGAAATCTATCAGTTTTATGGGAACGGATAATGTTCCAACATTGACTTCTGATATTTTATATAAGTCGGGTGATATTAAGGATGTGACAATTTATGTGCGTAAGAAGTGGTATGAAGATAATCCTACCACAGTCAGTGCTTATAACGGAATGTTTAAAACTGTGCATCCGTCTTTTGTTACGAGGGATGGCTATAGTCGTGGTACGGAATATTTCCCGACTTCTCCATCAAGTGCAGGCGTTATCAGTTTTTATAACCCTCGTACATCAGTCATTATCGATAAAACAGTGACAGAGAATTCTTATACAGATAAATATAATAAGGTTTGGCCAACCAAACAATATACTGTAAGCAGTATTCTTGATAATGCCTATCGGGATGAGAGTCTCGTCCAAGATATTGTTGTCTTGGCTGATGTTGGTGTAATCGGTCTTGACGCATTTAAGGCAGGTAGTCAGTTGAAAAATATTTATTTTGTAGGTAATACTCCTGCTACGCTTAATTCAATCGGGTATAAAAAGCCATCGAACTATCCATTTAATGCTGACCAGAATGTTTATGTAAAGAAGAGTAAAGTAAGTGAATATCAAACAAAATGGGAGGGAGGGGCTAATACACCGAATATCACTTATGAAATCCCACAAGTTACTTATAAAAATGGTTGTAGTTCTGTATGTTATCCATTTGATGTGAAGTTCCCTAGCAATCAAGGAAATCGTGATATTAGACCTTATGTTCCTGTGGATTTCTCTCGTGCCAATGATCCAGTTAAGCCAATAATAAAGATGCGTAGTATAGATAATTATTATGTGCCTGCTAATGTTGGTGTACTTATTGGAAATAAAGGAACAAATTCTGTTACTTCATATTGTCAGATAGATGAGGGGCAGTCTCATGATAAGTCTTCCATTCATTCGCTTGGTTATAATGAAACTAATGAAAATTGTATGGTTGGTGCTGTGGAGGATATGATTATTAACAATACTCCCAAGTATCAATATTATGCTTTTAGTAAAAGTAAAGGGCAAGTTGTTAAACTCAGCAATGGGGTAAACTTTCCACATTTTAAATCTTATTTCCGTTTAAAGAAATCGGGTGCAGCTAAGGCATTTACATTTTTGTTTGAGGATGAATTTGAGACAATAGAAAAAGAGAGTAATTCTGAAATTGAAAATATCTCTAATGTGGAAACTGAAGATGATAGTAAAGCTCCCTACTATAATCTTAATGGTATGAGAGTGGAGAAGCCAACAAAGGGTATTTATATTCGTAATGGTAAAAAAGTTGTTATTAAATAAAATAAGATAGATAGAGGTAACGATTATGAAAAGAATGAGATATGTAATACCTGAAATAGAAATGATTAAGATAGAAACAGATAAACTAATGTTGGAAAAGAGTCTTATTGTGAATCCTGATGATCCAATTAATCCGGGAGGAGAAGATGATATTGGGGCAAAACCATCTCCATTCATTGATGAGGGCGAAGATTGGCCAAATTATAATGATTAGTTTTAATATTTAATATAAGGATAAGAGGTTTATTCTAAATTAAGATGTATTTTTAGAAAATTGTATTTAATAATATCATTATAAAGTTTCAAGTATTGTTACTCTTGGTGTCTGTGCCGAGAGGGATATGTAAAACAAACTGTACCAAATTATAAATGTTAACATTTGGTGCGGTTTGTTTATTTTTATATTTCTATGAATTATAATGGCAGAGATCTATATTTCCTTATTCATTACGCAAGTTCGGGATAAGATCAGCATGATAAACTCGTCATCTTGAAAAATACACGAAGCATGAGTTCCATGATGCGATTGTAGGAAACGGCATTGGAGATTTCTCTGGAACATTCCACGAATACAGCTCAAGTAATACTCCTTGAAAGTGGGTATGTAACGAAATTGTGGTATACGAGAATGAACATAGTCTCGCTCTTAGAGAATATCTTTTGTGATTTCAGCATATCTTATATTACCATCACAAGAAAATAAACACTGGTTTCACCCAATTCGGTATCTAAATTCTTGTCAAACGCGTCATTAATACAAAATATTTCTGTAACTTTGCGGACATATAAAAATGAGGATATAATCATATATATTTAAAATAAATAATTTACAGTTATGGCATTTTTAACCAATGAAAAATTGACAATCGTCGGCGCTGCCGGCATGATTGGTTCCAACATGGTGCAGACTGCACTTACCATGGGTTTGACAAGCGACATTTGTCTCTACGACGTATTTTCGCCCGAAGGTGTGGCAGAAGAGATGCGTCAGAGCGGTTTCGGAGACGTGAAAATCACAGCGACAACCGATGTTAAAGAAGCATTTACCAATGCGAAATACATTATTTCTTCGGGTGGTGCGCCTCGTAAGGCAGGCATGACACGCGAAGACTTGCTTAAAGGTAACTGTGAAATAGCCGAAGGATTGGGCAAGAATATCAAGCAATATTGCCCCAATGTGAAGCATGTAGTTATCATCTTTAACCCTGCAGACCTTACCGGATTGGTAACCTTGCTATACTCCGGACTGAAGCCATCGCAGGTGACAACGCTTGCTGCTCTCGATTCCACACGTCTGCAAAGCGCATTAGCCAAAAAATTCAACGTTATGCAGAGCGAAGTTAAAGGCTGCGCAACATACGGTGGACACGGTGAACAGATGGCTGTATTCGGTTCGCACACCACGATTGACGGTAAACCACTGACCGCTCTTATCGGCACGCCGGCATTCCCCACCGAGGAATGGGAGCAAATGAAGACCGACGTTACCAAGGGTGGTGCCAAGATTATAGAACTCAGAGGACGATCGTCTTTCCAAAGTCCGGCTTATCTCTCCGTAGAGATGATTCGTTCGGTAATGGGCGGAGAACCGTTTAAGTATCCTGTTGGTACATACGTAGAGACCGACAAATACAACCATATCATGATGGCAATGGATACAACGCTCGACACTACCGGTGCCCACTTCAAGGTTCCGCAGGGTACGGCAGAGGAAAATGCAAAGTTAAACGCAAGCTATGAGCATCTTTGCAAGATGCGCGATGAGTTGGTAACGCTGAACATAGTTCCGGCAATCTCTGAATGGAACAAGCTTAATCCGAACTTGTAATTCCGCTCCGCAAGGATAAAAATGAGGTGAAGAGGCGAATCTATTGTTTACGCCTCTTCACTTCTTTGCAACCATTATTTGCCTTTTCCTTTATTTTACTTCTTTAGGATTAAACATGCCCTTACATTCCGCTATTATTACAGGCCATTGTGGTCTTTATACCATTTATTATCTGAAAGATGCAGATACTGCAGAAGATATCGTGCAGGAATACTTTGCAAAGTTATAGGAGTACGTGGCAAAAAATCCGAAAGCATTTCTTCACACCGTCGTGCACAATAAATGTATCGATACGTTGCTCCATACAAATCTGGTATAGACACGAATACATCACCTGCCGACCTTGATGAAAAAATCTTAGATGAAGAGATTGCAGAACGCTCATTTACCGGCTCGGACGATTTTCCCGTATTTTTTATTCTCCCACTCGACGGCATTCCATGCTCTACCTTGCCGAGTATCTCTTATCAGATAATACAGCAACCTGCGCAAAGGATCAGGTATATTGATAACGCTATCCACTTCTTCATTATATAGCCAACGCCCGCTCGCATTTACTTCCACAGAAAAATGATGGTTAAAACCGTCATACAGCTTCAATTCCGGTTCAGAAGGAAGCTTTTGAAGGAGCGAGATAATCTTTCTGTTTATATCGTTCGGCACTTTCGGCAGCACTTTCTTACCACCATCTTCGGTAATAGTAAGTTCCTTAGTTACCGTAGGATAATCTAAACCTATATCGGGATATTCGGCTTTGTGATCAATAAGATTATAAGAAAGCTGATAACGCATTGGTTTTCCGAGGTACTGAAGTTCCAACCGTTGTACATCCCCGCGATATTTCCTATACAGTATCGTATCTGTCACTCTCTTACTGCATGTAGGATACAATATCGTGTTTTCAAAATCGGTATAGGCCGATAAAATAAATACGGTACCAAAATTTTTACACCTGATTATACGAGTATGCGCAGCGGTATCCGAAGACAGTTGTGACTGGTGTATACTGAATAGTTTCCGTTCCATAAATCCGGCTTTCTCGTACAACGTTATAAAACTGGTACACAGATTGGCTGGCCTAATCACGTAGTTGCAATCTTGATAATAAACCTTACACATACCAAGAGAAAGAAGTGAAACAAACACTACAAAACAGTGCGGACAATGTATACGCCAGTGTAAACAGCACTGCCAAAACACCCCACGCGTAATGCTTGCGCCAAGCCATTCGCGTAAATTTTAGCAGCAAGGGAGAATAACAGACAAAGGCTGAAAGCAGAGCTATCCACCAAAGCACATAGCCTAAACTCCATCACAACCGTATGTCATCAGGTATGGCTATAAAAACAACCACGCAAAGTATCGCTGCAATAATGTATACTGACCACGCCACCTTATATAATACAGAATGAAGATTCCACATATCTATTTCTTTAACCCCTCGGATCGTCAATGGAAAAAGCGGGAATTTGTCCTTATTCCCCTATAGCCCCACGGCACAAAGATAGAAAAATATTCCATCAATGATTTGCATTTAAACAACATTTTGCACGTATAATCGGCTATTTTTCTTCAGATCAAATGGAGAATACGCCGACGAAATATCAGAAATGCCAATACAACATCCATATAATTCCGCATTTTTATATACCTTTGTCAACATAAACAGTCCCTTTATACTATCAATCGATGAAATATGTAGACGTGATATTGCCTCTGCCACTTGACGTAACATTCACCTACGCCGTGCAAGATAAGATGGCCGAAAAGCTCACCGAAGGCATGCGGGTGCTCGTTCCGTTGGGACGAAGTAAGACATACACGGCCATTGTATTGCACCTTCACAACTGCAAACCCGACTTCGATGTGAAAGAAATAAAGGTGATATCAGACGACCGGCCGGTGCTTTTGCCCGAACAGTTACAGCTATGGAACTGGATTTCAAATTACTATATGGCACCGTTGGGCGATATCCTTACGGCCGCACTACCCGCAGGTCTCAAATCCGAAGAAGGCTTCAAACCGAAAACGGAATTGTACGTTGGGCTAACACCCGAATATCGTAATGAGCAAGCACTGCACATCGCACTCAATATGTTGGCGCGAGCAACCAAGCAACAGAAAGTATTCATCGATTATCTTACACTCTCTCATTGGGATTTGCTGTGTCGCAATACCACCACAAACGAACTGCAGGAAATCACAAGGGAGGAGCTGATGAATGCCTCGCACTGCACTGTAACTACTGTAAAAGCACTCGTCGACCGAAAAATACTCTACACCTACCGCAAGGAAGTGGGCCGGCTGAACAATGGAGGCGAGCCTCATCCCGAGCTCATCAAGCAGCTGAACCCTGCACAAGAAGATGCTTATAACCGCATACTCATGCAGATGATGCAGAAAAACGTGGTACTATTGCACGGCGTAACATCGAGCGGAAAGACAGAAATCTATATCCATCTCATCGAAAAAACCTTGCAAGAACACAAACAGATACTCTACCTATTGCCCGAAATAGCCCTTACAGTGCAGATCATGGAGCGGTTGCGCAAGGTTTTCGGCAACCGATTAGGTATTTATCACAGTAAATATAGCGATGCAGAGCGTGTGGAGATTTGGAATAAACAGCTCTCCAAAAACCCATACGACATTATTCTCGGTGCCCGAAGTGCCGTTTTCTTGCCCTTCCAAAGGCTCGGAATGGTGATTATCGACGAAGAACACGAAACGAGTTTCAAGCAACAAGAGCCAGCTCCCCGCTATCATGCTCGTTCCGTAGCTATCGTATTGGCACGGATGTATGGTGCCAAGGTGTTATTGGGCACGGCAACTCCCTCGGTGGAAAGCTACTACAATTCCAAGCAAGGCAAGTACGGACTGGTAACGCTCGCATCGCGTTACAAAGATATGCAACTTCCCCATATCAAGGTGATCGACATTAAAGACCTTCAACGTCGCAAGATGATGACAGGACCATTCTCTCCTGCCTTGCTTGCAGCCATCAGAGAAGCGCTGAATAACGGTCGACAAGTCATCTTATTTCAAAATAGAAGAGGCTTTGCCCCTATGATCGAATGCAACGTATGTGGCTGGGTGCCCAAATGCACCAACTGCGATGTGTCGCTAACCTACCACAAGAACATGAACCAACTGACCTGCCATTACTGCGGATTTACTTACGCGGTGCCTACGGAATGCCCAAACTGCGGTAACACAGACCTGAAAGGGCGCGGCTATGGCACGGAAAAAATAGAAGATTACATACGGGATATCTTCCCTGAAGCCCATGTCTCGCGTATGGATTTGGATACCACGCGCACACGGAACGCCTACGAACGGCTGATAGCCGACTTTTCTAATGGCAAAACAAACGTGCTCATCGGTACACAGATGATCAGCAAAGGGTTAGATTTCGACAAGGTGAGCGTGGTGGGTATACTGAATGCCGACTCTATGTTGAATTATCCCGACTTCAGAGCCTATGAACATGCGTTCATGATGATGGCTCAAGTGAGCGGAAGAGCAGGACGAAAAGGCGAGCAGGGCCTCGTTCTGTTGCAGACGAAGAGTCCCGATATTCCCATTATACAGCAAGTTGTCGATAACGATTACGCCGGATTTTACCAAGATTTGCTGGAAGAACGCCGAATGTTCCGTTACCCTCCGTTCTACAGACTGGTCTATGTCTACCTGCGCCACCGCCATGAAGACATAGCAGAAACGGCAGCCATCGAAATGGGAAGCCGTCTGCGTGGGTGGTTCGGCGAACGCGTGTTAGGCCCCGACAAGCCCGCTGTCGCCCGTATAAAAACAATGTATATCCGTAAAATCGTGATAAAGCTCGAAAACAATATCGATCAAAAACTCGTACGCCAATATCTTCGCAATGCTCTGCAGCAGCTCATGCAAGATAAGAGAAACGCGGTGTTGCAAGTATATTATGATGTCGATCCGTTGTAATGCACATTCTTTGGCAGCTATCTGTATCAAATTATCGAAACAAACATTCTACTCCGTCAAAATAAACGATACATATAATCGGCATACAAGGCCTGTCTATCGGCAACAGATGTGCCATGTATACCGATTAGACCTTTTGTCTATAAATTACGGAATATAAAAATCGTCTGGCAGAGGCCAAGAAATATAATTATTACTATATCTCCATATCCCTGACAGACGTTTATAAAAACAAGACAGTTTACTGTGTATATTTATAAATCAATATCCAACCCTACGCCGAATACCTTATTTGTACGATAAAAGTTATCGGTATTTTCTGCATCTATTCCACCGACTTTCTGAGTGTAAACCTTGTTGAAATGATCATAGTTTGTCCAGAAATAAGCCACGTTCAGACGGGCATTCTTCATTATACGGAAAGAAGCACCAAAGCCGACAGAGTAACTGCTCGTGACAAAGCTCATGTCCGTAAGGTAACTTCCATCGCCCAAGCTGTACTTGGTACGCTGCATACCGGCACTCACGAGCACGTCTTTATTGATATCCCATTCCACACCGGCGAGATATTCCTGCGTGTTGCCACCCAATTTGGTCTGCTTATCGTTAGCCATCTTGGCACTCTTGTCGAAATAATAATGGTAACTGCCCATGACGCGAATATTGGGTAACACCGAATATTGGACCCCTAATGTCCAAATACCCGGCAGATCGTTCGGCGTGTTCACCCCGTCTTGAAAGAGCTCGGTATCATCGCGCTTGGTGTGGTTTTCTATGTTAAGATGGGTATTGAACTCAAGTCGGGTACCTACATTCCACTTTCCGTATTTGAAGTCGAAACCAATAATCGGCGTAACGCCCCATCCCTCTTGCGTACAGTCAAGATATTTATCTGCAAAACGGTCGCCTGTCTTAGATAGCTGTTCTGCTCCGGCATTATATTGGGCTGCCATCTGCTGATATTTGGCTTTCATGTCGGCATCGGTAATCTCTGTAGCCCGCATTTTATAATAAAATGCCATGTCTTTATAGGTTTCTGCCTGCTTGTTGAAATAGGTATAAAGCTTCTCGTCATTACCATTAATCTTAGCTCTAATATCGGTTATGCTTCCTTCATACTTATTCCAAACGTAGTTGAAGCGTAGACCACCGTAAACAGCCATGTGTTCATTGATCTTATACGTAGCTCCCAGCTGCACTCCAAACACATATTGTTGCCCGTTGAGATAACTGTCCACCCCATAGCCGAGAGTTGTAGAAGTGATACCCTGCGAATAAAGCAGTGCAGGTATCATGGAAATCTCACGCTCGAACGAGCCCAAACCATGATTGAAAGTAGCTTTACCTCCACCTCCATTAAGTGCGAAACCCATCTGGAATCCCCATTTATCATAATTTAATGCTGCCTGAAAAGATGGCAGAATAGGTACGGAGGCCTTACCTTTGAATTCTTTAATGCCATTCTCATCACCACCGTTTAATTTAAATGGTTGATAATAAGGTGAACCTTTCAAGGATGGAACGGTAATACTACTTTCAATCATACGTGTCTGATAAACATTCTGGAAATTGAACGACAGGTGTAGACCATTGCTTAAGAAGGCTACTCCTGCCGGATTAGAGTACACTCCGTCGATACCGATGGCACCATCTCGCGCCATATTACGGTTGAATGCAATGTTTTGATTTGTATTCGTAAGTAAACCACCAGCATAGGTAGTTGAAACGCATGTCATTGCAATAGCAATACATGTCAAATTTAATCTAATCATCTTAAATACCTTTAAAAAATTGTTCGCAAAGGTATTTAAATTATTCTTTTATTCCTAAAGAATAACATATTACTTAATATACGTTAACCATAAGGTGTAATATTCTTGCACAAAGTGATAGCATTTGTGCAAGAATATGTCTGTTTTCACGATTTAATCAGACTTTTTCAGTTCGGGATAAGAGATGCGGGTATGATAGATTGCTTTCAATCGTTCTATGAGCACTTGCTTGGCTAACGAAATATCACGGAATGTAATAGGGCAGTCGGTAAAGAAACCTGATGCAACCTGCCCGTCGATAATTTTATTGACAAGATTACTAATGCTCTCCTCGGTATATTCGGGAAGTGAACGCGATGCCGCCTCACATCCATCAGCCATCATAAGAATGGCTTGCTCCCTTGTAAAAGGGTTAGGCCCGGGATATGTGAAAATTTCCGGATCAACTTCTTCATCCGGATGAGCATTTTTATACTTTACATAGAAATATTTTGTCATACCTCTTCCATGATGTGTCATGATAAAATCTTTGATAAATTGAGGTAATCCATATTTTTCGGCAAGTTTGATTCCGTCGGGTATATGGCTGATAATAATCCTCGCGCTCTCCTGACATGACATTTTATCATGCGGATTTACGCCGGCTTGGTTCTCTGTAAAGAAAACCGGATTCATCATCTTGCCTATGTCATGGAAAAGAGCACCCGTTCGAACGAGCAAGCCGTTGGCTCCAATCTTGTTGGCAATCTCTGCTGCCAGATTTGCGACAGTGATAGAATGTTGGAAAGTACCCGGGGCAATCTCACTAAGATCACGCAATACACCTTTATTTGTATTGGACAACTCGAACAGGGTCACGTTAGAAGTAAAACCGAAAGTCTTTTCAATAAGGTACATCAGCGGGTAGGCTAACAATAGAAGTACGCCATTGGCTACGAAATGGTAATATATATCGGCATTAAATACATCAATACGGTTATTTTGCATCAGCTGGAGTGTAAAACTCATCACAGCCGTAGCCAAAGTAACCAACAGTGCCGTTTTGAACACTTGTGCCCTCCGTGAGAGTTCGCGGAGCGAATAAATGGCAACAAGCCCTGCTACAAGCTGTACGATAATAAACTCATATTGATATTTCACAGCTGCTGCACAAAGAAGAACAAGCGTTACATGCGCGATAAATGCCGTTCGGGAGTCCATAAACACACGGACAAATATCGGTGTCATGGCAAAAGGAATGATATAGACACTGAAAATATTATGTCCCATCATCAATGATACCACAATCGGGAATATCGTTATCATGGTATAGAGCATCATAATGGAACGGAATTTATCGAAGTAATCTTTTCGAAAAAGCGCAAGATAGAGTGTAAAGAGGATTACCCAAATACCCACGTAAATAATCTGTCCGATCAGTATATTGGTAAATTCTCTTGATGTAGCACTACGTCGTTTCACTTCTTTTTCAAAAGAATTGAGCACACGATAGGTATTATCATCCACAATTTCGCCTCGGTCAATAACTTTCTGCCCGCTCATAACTATACCGCTCGCTATGGGTATACTACTCAAGAGATCGTTTCGTTCGGTCACACTGCGGTTTTTATCATAAATAAGATTAGGTTCTATATACTCATTTAGATTATACTTTTGCAGGATATGCCGTACAGGTTCGATCCGTTCGTCGGTAAAAAGGCGTTCATAGGCCGACAACGTAGAGAATACACAATTGATAAGTACGCTCTGCGCATTCTTACCATTGACCACACGAATCATCTTTGTGGAATCTGTCGATATGGCATTGTATTCCGGTGTACTCATTATTCCGGCTCGATAGAGACGGTGCAGGCGGTCGGCAACTATTCTCTTATATTCTGCCGATAGGCCGGGGATCCCCTCTTTAAAATCTGCCATAAATTTAGCAAGTGCTTGCGCTTCTACTTTCGTTTTATAATTATAATAAGGTTGAAAAGTATTTATAAGCGAATCACGTTCTGCCTTTATAGCCTCATCTGTTTTATAAATCGGGAAATCAAACTTTGCTATAAACGAGCCATAAGTCCATGGCTTGCCTATATCATATCGAAGTTGAACATCTTCATTGCGCGGAAGGGACCAAACTATAAGCACAACAGTAATGAAAACCAGCACAAATCGTATAAAGAAATTATGCCGAAAATGTTGCTGTGCTCTATCTAAAACATTCATATTTTATTACATTAAATATATTTACATTGCGAAAATACGAAAAAAATACGCTCAAATACAAAAAAAAATGTAATTTTGCACAAAAATTATATCTTATCTACTTTTTATTAAAAATGGCAGAAAGAAAAGTCAGAGTACGATTTGCACCGAGCCCGACTGGGGCATTACACATCGGCGGAGTACGTACTGCACTGTATAATTACTTATTTGCACGCCAGCACGGTGGTGATTTTGTTTTTAGAATCGAAGATACTGACTCACACCGTTTTGTGCAGGGAGCAGAAGAATATATCATAGAATCTTTTAAATGGTTAAATATCAATTTTGACGAAGGCATAAGTCTTGGCGGAAAACATGGTCCTTATCGCCAAAGTGAACGGCGAGATATTTATAAAAGATACGTACAATATCTGCTTGATAATGGCAAAGCATATATTGCATTTGACACTCCAGAGGAGTTAGATATCAAACGCAATGAAATTCAGAACTTTCAATACGACGCCCATACTCGCTTACAGATGCGGAATTCTCTTACAATGCCTTGTGCAGAGTGGGAACAACGTATGGCTGACGGTGAGCAATATGTGGTTCGCTTCAAGGTAGAACCCGAACAGGAAATTCACATTCATGATCTTATCCGTGGCGAAATTGTCATCAAAAGCAATATTATAGATGATAAAGTACTGTATAAAAGTTCCGATGAACTTCCCACATATCATCTGGCCAACATCGTTGATGACCATTTAATGGAGATAACACATGTGATCAGAGGCGAAGAATGGTTACCAAGCGCCCCCCTACATGTACTTTTATATCGTGCTTTCGGTTGGGAGGAAACCATGCCACAATTCGCACACCTACCGCTTCTGTTGAAACCGGAAGGTAAAGGTAAGCTGAGTAAGCGCGACGGAGACCGCCTTGGTTTTCCTGTTTTCCCACTTGAATGGCATGATCCAAAAACAGGAGAAGTAAGCGCTGGCTATCGTGAAAGTGGTTATTTCCCCGAAGCTCTGATCAATTTCCTCGCCTTATTAGGCTGGAATCCCGGGACAGAACAAGAAATTTTCTCACTTGAAGAGTTAGTCAAACTTTTCGATATCACCAAATGTTCTAAATCGGGCGCCCGTTTCGACTATCAAAAGTGTATTTGGTTCAACCACGAATATATTCTCAACAAAAGCGATGATGAGATCGCACACCTCTTTGCTCCCATTGTTGCTAACAACGGAGTAGACGAAAGCATGGAACGTATCACGCTTGTAGTACACATGATGAAAGACCGTGTGAATTTCGTCAAAGAGCTATGGGATCTTTGTTCGTTCTTCTTCATCGCACCAATTGAGTACGATGAGAAGACCGTATGCAAACGTTGGAAAGACAATTCAGCTCAAGTAATGAGCGAACTTGCCGATCTACTCGAAAGAACTGAGGATTTTTCGATTGACGGACAGGAAAAGGTCGTCCTTGCATGGGTTGAACAAAAGAAATATAAGCTCGGTGATGTGATGAACGCTTTTCGTTTAGCACTCGTAGGTATAGGCAAAGGGCCGGGTATGTTCGATATCAGTGCATTCCTTGGTAAAGCCGAAACGGTAAAACGTCTGCGAAGAGCCATTGATATACTAAAATAAAACATGTACAATCTCGGCATATATATATATATGTTCGGCGTAGCGATAGCCAGTATCTTTAGCAAAAAGGTCAAGAAGATGTGGTATGGTGAGCGCCAGACTATCAAGATATTACAAGAGAAAGTTAATCCCAGCGATCAATACATTTGGTTTCATGCCGCTTCATTAGGTGAGTTTGAACAAGGGCGCCCACTGATAGAACGTGTACGAAGCGAGCATCCGGAGTATAAAATCTTACTGACATTTTTCTCTCCATCGGGCTATGAAGTCAGAAAAAACTATGATGGAGCCGATATTATCTGCTATCTTCCTATCGACACCATACGTAATGCCCGCAAATTCCTGCGTGCCATACGACCTGTGATGGCTTTTTTCATCAAGTATGAATTTTGGTACAACTACCTCCATATTCTCAAGCATCGGCAGATACCCGTATATAGTGTTTCAAGTATTTTTAGACCTAATCAAGTCTTCTTTAAGTGGTATGGCCGGCAGTACGGTAAAGTACTTAACTGCTTTACTCATTTTTTCGTACAGAACGTAATTAGCAAGTACCTTCTTTCTACCATCGGCATCAATAATGTGAGCATAACAGGAGACACACGCTTCGACCGTGTGCTTCAAATTAAAGAATCCAGTAGGCATCTGCCCATTGTCGAAGCATTCAAAGGCAACAATAAAGTATTCGTGGCAGGCTCAAGTTGGCAACCTGACGAAGACATTTTCATTAAGTATTTCAATATTCATAAGGACTGGAAACTTGTCATTGCACCACATGTCGTATCGGAAGACCGTTTAAAAGAGATTATTCAAAAACTGCATCGCAAGGCCATACGATATACACAAGCTACTCCTGAAGAAGCCCGGCAGGCTGACTGTCTTGTCATAGACTGTTTCGGATTACTCTCAAGCATTTATCATTATGGAGAAATTGCTTACGTTGGGGGCGGCTTCGGCGTCGGTATTCATAATGTATTGGAAGCAGCCGTGTGGCAAATACCCGTTATTTTCGGTCCCAATAATAAGTATTTCCAAGAAGCGCAAGGTTTGCTTGCAGTCCAAGGTGGCTTTGAAATTACCAACTATACATCATTCACACACCAGATGAATCGTCTCATCAACAATGAAGAATATTTAAAAGATAGTGGGCGACAAGCCGGTATGTTCGTTAGGAACAGAGCGGGAGCTACAGACAAAATACTCTCTTTTGTAAAAATCTAAATTACTATACATTAGAAGTACGTATGAGGCGACAAAGCATCCCTGCGGGTGCATTGTTTGCATTTCTCCTATCTGTCCTACATCGCGGTCTACCTTATCGAACAAATATTTCTCGAAATAGAACAATTTTTGTGTAAAGTGATCTTATACCCATACGTCATAATAATAAAAAAGTGTGGCTGTTTAGGCCGTAAATCATTTATTTTAAAAGATACGATTAATTCAAAAAAGAGAGACAAGGTCGTCCATACTGCCTATTGCAGTTCTACTCATCTCGTGCAAAGACGACTTTGATATCTGTATACTGTCCGATACCGGCATGGATAGTAGCTTATGGTTTTGGTACTACCAATGACTCCATTTTCATTTATCTGTCGTCTTCTGTTCCTATAGATTCTTCATTAAAAACAAATAAAGATAATATCTCGTTTATCAACAACGCCGACATAAAATATACCGTAAATGGATGCCTGCATGCTGTACATTCCTACAAATAAGGTTACTATTTCGTAATAGACAGGCCAAACGAGGATGACAGCGTGCAAATACAGGTATCCACTGAAAGCTTTTCGCCGATATCGGCATCAACAATTGTGCCGACTTCCGTACCCGTACAAATCAGATAGGTAAAACACATCAGCCGTATAGGCAATGATAGAGTAAAGAACAACTTCTATCAGTTGCAGGCCTCATTCATTGATCCTACCGTCTATCGATGATAGACACTGTGCTTATACGATATAGACGGCATCTCTATTTGGAATAAATCTCTTGTATAAAATAATGTTTCGATAATTATTTTATATCATAACAACTGCTTATTACGGGGTGATTGTGATGAGCGTATAGATAAAGTGAAGGTATTTCTTTCGTTTTTTATGAGAAAAGTCTTAATAGAAAGAAAAGAAGAAAGTGTAAAAGCTCACTACTACGAATTTCTCCATTCTGTTTCTGAGAACCATTACTGTAGAGCACACCGCCATTTACTTTATCTATCAAGAGCACTGAATATAAGTATGAAATAAAGCGTCAAATAATTGATAACACAATCATTTGACGCTTTGTTGGGATACTCGGATTCGAACCAAGAATGACAGGACCAGAATCTGTAGTGTTACCATTACACCATATCCCAATGAAAATAAATCATATAGATTTATCAATGCAAAGATACATATTTTTTTCGAATTACAAATAAATTCTATATTATTTTTAAAGACCATTCAAATTTCCATAATTATGTAGATTTAATTAATATACTATAATTATCTAATTCGAGATAAGAATAATAAGGCATTTTCGATACAGTATTACTCTCAATGTTTTTGGTTTATTATCAAAGAAGCAACCATATTACTATTAGAATAGATATGATATTCATAAAGCAATTATTTATGAACCTGACCTTGAGTATCAATCATCACCATTATTTTTTAAGTGTATTACTAATAGTCTCAATAATCAATCGTTTACGGAGTATCAGCCTATCATGTAAGAGCATGAATGGGTAGAGTTAACCGGACAGCGTAAATTAGTTTGTTCTTTTTTAAAACTCTTTTTTAGGTGTTTCAATCTTATATTTTTCTTAGGACCTTAATTTATTTTCTTCTGCATGCTCATCATTCTTTTATCAGTATGTTCATCGAAGTTGATCTCTTTGGGGATCTTTTGTCTGATGAGTTTGTTTGTATTTTCTATGATTTGTTTCTTTTTGCCATGAGATATAAGGAGCAGCAAAATATACCTTTGCTCTAAGACTAATTACTTTTACAAAACTATATGCGAGTTCGAGATAAAAAATATCGGATAAAAATTGATAAATTCACTTATTTTTTGTTCCTTTATAAGTGAAAATCAACAAGTGTACAAAATAATAAAGCGATGATCATCGAGGACAGAGATACAGGAAAATAGAGTATTCGTATTGTTTATTAAATCTTTTATTTGTTATTTATTATAAAAAGTGGAATACTTTATCATCTGTATTTACTAAAATGCAGCGTAAATGATAATTGCCGTTTGCGTTTTTCGTTTTTTTTTCTTACCTTAGCATGGTAAAAGCTATGGTTTGTTTAATTCCGAATGAAAATGACTATCGTTCAAAAAAGACTGGCAGCCTTGCGCGAAGTGATGCAACAAGAGCATTTGGGAGCGTTTATCGTTCCGAGTACCGATCCGCATGGCAGCGAATACGTGCCGGAACACTGGAAGTGTAGAGAGTGGCTTTCGGGCTTCAATGGATCAACCGGAACGTTGGTGGTGACGGCTGGCAGTGCTGCAATGTGGACAGACTCTCGCTACTTTATTGCCGCATCGGAGCAGTTGACCGACACTGGTATTGAGCTTATGAAGGAACGCGTGGCCGGTATCCCCGTCATCTCGCAATGGATCGGGGAACAGCTGGCTGATACAAATAGCAAGGAAGTGGGTATAGACGGCATGGTAGCGTCGCTTGCCACTGTGGAAGAGCTGAAGAAAGGGCTGCAGAAAGCGGGTGGACTCACCCTGCGTACCAACCTCGATCCGTTTGTTACGGTGTGGAAAGATCGTCCCCCATTGCCCGTAGATAAGGTCTCTGTTTATCCTATATGTTATGCTGGAGAGTCTGCGCAAGTCAAACTACAGCGCACCCGTCATGCACTACGCGCGCTACACGCAGACGGTATGCTAGTTACGGCGTTAGACGAAATTGCGTGGTTGCTCAATCTGCGCGGTACAGATGTGCGTTACAATCCTGTATTTGTAAGTTTCCTGCTCATCTCTTCTACCAGTGCGACACTCTTCATCGACCGCGACAAGCTCACTGCGGAAGTTGCTGCATATCTGCAGGAGTGCAATGTGGATATCGCGCCCTATCAAGATGTGGCAAAGGGTCTTTCCGACTACTTCGAGTACAGTATACTGATAGATCCCCATAGTGCCAACTATACCTTGGCAAGAGCTGTGAAATGTCAGGAAATCGTTTACGCTCCGTCACCCGTAGCGCTTCTTAAAGCGGTAAAAAACGAGACAGAGATTGCCGGCTTTCGTAACGCCATGATTAAAGATGGCATAGCTATGGTAAAGTTTCTACGTTGGCTTATCCCCGCCGTATCAACAAATAAGGAAACTGAACTTAGTGTTTCGCGTCGGTTAAGAGCATTCCGAGTGCAACAACCGCTATTTCGAGGCGACTCTTTTGATACTATCTCTGCTTATCAGGCCCACGGTGCTATCGTGCATTACGAACCTACCGAAGCCACAGATGCGTTGCTGAAACCCGAGGGGCTGCTGCTCATAGATAGCGGAGCTCAGTATCTTGATGGTACCACGGATATCACCCGCACTATCCCGCTAGGGCCTTTGACTGTAGAGCAGCGCCATGTGTATACCTTGGTGCTCAAAGGGCACATCCGCTTGGCGATGGCGAAATTCCCCGATGGTGCCTCGGGGACGCAGCTCGATGTATTAGCCCGCGGAGCAATGTGGCACGAAGGTATGAACTACTTGCACGGAACGGGTCATGGCGTCGGTGTATATCTGAACGTGCACGAGGGACCTCATCAGATACGAATGGAGTGGAACTCCACGCCGTTGCAGGCTGGTATGACTGTTACTGACGAACCCGGACTCTATCTTCCGCAGTGTTTTGGGGTGCGTATAGAGAACACTCTGCTCATTATGAACTACCGTGAAACTGACTTTGGTCGTTTCCTACAGTTCGAACCCCTCACGCTTTGCCCCATCGATACGACTGCCATTGACCGTAGCATGTTGCTTCCCGAGGAAATAGAGTGGCTTAACTCCTACCATGAAATGGTGTACGACCGCTTAAGCTCCTATCTCTCGGCCGAAGAAAACGTATGGCTCCGACGTGCTACAGCGACTATCTGAGGAGATAATATGCTGGTATGATATGGGTGAACACTGGATGCAGAAGAGTTGTAACGGTATTTAAGATAAACATACGAAAGGAATATATCTTATAAACGTGCATTCTATTAGTTTTATATCTATTTTCATCGGTTATACACCTATCTTCCACCAACAGTACACTTTGTTGTACGGAAAAATAAAATAGTTTTTATGCCCCGGACTATATCAATTGACAATATATTGATATGATGCTGTTAGTTTAAGAAATCTCGAATTTTGATAATAATCAAAGTTTTATAAAGGTTGTAATAAATGACAGTAAAAATAATATTTTCTTGTTTTTACGCTATTTTATTACGAACCAATGTGGCTGTATTAATAGTTTATGTACGATATATGTGTGCCCTATAACTGATAGATAGTTCGTGCATAGTATCGAAGCGATAGGTATATTGAAATAATATGGGATGTTTGTCGGTCGATCTTTTATAAAAGAAAGTAGATGGAAAACTATTTAAATAATGAAAAAAATCAGTTGAAGTCTTGGCATATTGATAAATAAAATGTAATTTTGCACTCGCTGATTGAGGCGTCATGCCGATTTGCATAAAGTATAACAAATAAATTATTAAGAACAAAACATGATTATTGTACCGGTTAAAGATGGCGAGAACATTGAAAGAGCGCTGAAGAAATTCAAGAGAAAATTCGAAAAGACAGGCGTTGTTAAAGAACTTCGTGCTCGCCAGCAATACAACAAGCCTTCTGTTTTGAGGCGCCTCAAGATGGAACACGCCATCTATGTGCAGAAATTGCGTGATGCCGAAGAGTAAAAAACTGTGTAATCTTTGGTAGTTTGAATTATTTTCGTACATTCGGTGCCAGAAGTGACAGAGTTCTCTGCGGGTGCAGAAACGGCAAGACGGATTGAAAAGTTTGTTGCTATTTGGAAAGTCTTTGGCAAGATATTATGATAAAAGAGTTTTTGAACTACTTGAGGTATGAGCGGAATCGCTCTGAACTGACGGTGAAAAATTACGACGAAGATCTGAAAGCGTTTGAGTCGTATTTCAAAAAATTAGATAAAGAGCTCTCTTGGAAATCGGTAGATTCTGATGTTATCCGCGGTTGGATGGAGAGTATGATGGATAGAGGAAACATTGCGACATCAATCAATAGAAGATTGAGCGCTTTGCGTTCCCTTTATCGTTTTGCCCTTTCTAAAGGTTATGTAGTGAATGATCCGGTTTACGGAGTTGTAGGACCGAAAAGAACCAAGCCGTTGCCACAGTTTTTAAAAGAGCGTGAGATGGACGAAATGCTCGGCATAACAGTTCGAAAAGGTGGCTTTAAAAATGTTCGCGCGTACACTATATTAATAATGTTTTATGAAACGGGCGTGCGTTTGTCGGAGCTCGTTGGTTTGAATGATTCTTCTGTTGATTTTGTTAACCGACAGCTCAAGGTTTCTGGTAAGCGAAATAAACAGCGCTTGATACCTTTCGGTGAAGGATTGGCTGCTTCTTTGCAGATGTATCTCGAATTACGCAATGAGTTGGTCGACAGAAAGGACGACGCTCTCTTCGTTACTCCTGAAGGGGAGCGGATGAATCAGGATCAAGTGAGATATGAGGTGAAGAAGAATTTATCGAAGGTGTGTACGTTGAAAAAGAAGACACCGCATGTGCTCCGGCATACATTTGCTACTGCTATGTTGAATCATGATGCGAATATAGAAAGCGTGAGACAGTTGCTCGGACACGCAAGCGTCGGTACAACGGAGATATATACTCATACGACATTCGAGCAGCTGAAACGAGTTTATAAGAATGCCCATCCACGGGCTTAACCCTTAAAACCAGGAGGTAATTATGGAAATTAAGATTCAATCAATTCATTTCGATGCTACCGAGAAGTTACAAGCGTTTGCAGAAAAGAAAATCGCCAAGTTGGAAAAATCATATGAAGATATAAAAAAAGCAGAGGTACTATTGAAAGTGGTTAAGCCGGCTACTGCATTAAATAAAGAGGTGAGTCTTACAGTAAATGTACCTGGAAATACTCTGTTTGTAGAAAAAACGTGTGATACATTTGAAGAAGGGATTGACTTATGTGTTGATGCGATGAAAGTACAGCTGACCAAAATTAAGGAAAAACAGCACGGGCGTTAAAAAAAACTTGAAAAAATTTGGGTGGAAAGAAAATAATATATATCTTTGCAGCCGTTTTACAACACGTCCTATGACGAGTCGCTTGGCGGTTACAGGTGTTTGCCTCTTTAGCTCAGTTGGCCAGAGCACGTGATTTGTAATCTCGGGGTCGT
>CAUUQE010000021.1:0-22372 GCA_963547065.1 uncultured Prevotella sp.
CTATGCGCGCTGCGTATCTGTTGTGTTGGTTACATTGTTCTTGATAGGAATAACAGGAGACCTCTATACCGCTGATAATCCGCATGAGAATTTCGGTTGGATTATGTTCGGAGTGGTCGTAACGTTTTATATTACGCTGCCCATTGCCAGTCTCTATACCTATTCATTCGTCTGTTCTGTCACCCGAAAAACACCTTACGACAGAGTATTGTCATGCTTTCATATCCTCAGCATCCTACTTGTAGGCGCCATATGCTATATTCTGTTAAAAGGCACACCCGTCTTATAACAAATACATCATCTGAGAATGATTGTGCCATGCAAAACATGCTGAAATGGTTCATCGATACAGATGAAATAAGAAAGGCTGCACCTATGAATTTTAGGGTGCAGCCTTTCTTGTTTTATTATTGATTATTTACCTGTACTATTTTCGTCGGACTCTGCTCTTTGTTCCGCCGGTTGGTCACCGTAACCACCGCCTGTGCAAGATTCAGAAAGGCTTGTCCCGTCGCTGTATCTACGTTGCAAGCGGCCGGTTTGCCAGTATCGCCGCTCTCGCAAATACTCTGTACGATCGGAATTTGCGCCAACAAGGGGCAATTCATCTCCTCGGCAAGGTTCTTACAGCCCTCTTTACCGAAGATATAGTATTTGTTTTCGGGCAGTTCTGCAGGCGTGAACCACGCCATATTCTCTACTAAACCGAGGATAGGCACATTTACTTTCTCGTTTCGATACATGTCTATTCCCTTACGGGCATCGGCTAAAGCCACGCTTTGCGGTGTACTTACGATGACTGCACCCGTAATGGCAAGTGTCTGAAGCAGCGTAAGATGAATGTCGCTCGTACCGGGCGGCGTGTCAAGAATAAAGTAATCGAGAGCTCCCCAATCGGTATCAGCGATCAATTGTTTTAGGGCTGATGTAGCCATACCGCCACGCCACAGCGTTGCAGTATCGGGATTAACAAAGAAACCTATGCTTAAAAGCTTCACACCATATTGCTCTACCGGCTCTATGAGCTGCCTGCCGTCTTTTTCCATCGAATATATTTTTGCGTCTTCCACACCGAACATCTTCGGCATAGATGGTCCGAAGATGTCCGTATCGAGCAATCCTACCTTATAACCAAGGCGGGCCAAGGCTATTGCAAGGTTTGCCGAAACGGTAGATTTACCCACTCCACCTTTGCCGGAGCTCACAGTAATAATATTCTTTACATGGGGTAATAGCTTTCCGACCTCCGGTCGTGGGGCCGACTTGAACTCTGTAGCGATAGTAACTTCTACGTCTTTGCTCACGCGGTAGTGTATAGCAGCCTCGGCTGCCTTAAGTGTAGATTTCAAAAACGGATCGGTTTCGCGCGGAAAGACTAACGTAAACGATATCTTCATGCCGTCTATTCTAACGTCATCGGCAAGCATCTCGCTTTCTATTAAGTTCTTTTTCGTGCCGGGATAGGTCACTGTTGCCAAGGCATCGGTGATGAGTTTTGGATATAATGTCATAATGTTTTTATTACTTGTCATTAATCTAATGCAAATAGAATATACATCTATAGTGCAAAATTAGATATTATAATTGAGAACGACAAAAGAATTGACAATAACTTACAAGCAGAAAAACAGTATCAAGTATATTGAATAAGATTATGAAATAAGCTTAAAAGAGATTTACCCATAACTGATATGATCCCCAAAAGTTTTTTATTTAACTTTCAGGGATCTTATCATAATGACTCCTTCTATCTTTGTAGCCGTGGCGTTCTTGATACTTTTCCAATATTTCACACCATATACGGAAGTATGATAAGCATATAATTGCCGACCGGAACCTGTCCGAATCGTGCATTCCCATCAATATCAGTTACAGCGAATGCTTCTAATGAAATAAGTATACAGCTCACCATAACAATCGCTTTCTTGCTGTCCCTATCTGTAATGGTAAAATTGACTGTATTTTACTCTACTTTTTCCGTTCTATGCATGAAATGCAACAGCTCTTCCCAACAGAATCATAAGTGGAAGAATCGATAATCTCACATAATAAATATCTCGTTTATTTTCTGTAAAATATATAAAATGTAATGCAAAATATTAATAAACTACAATTTAAACAATGCCCATCTTCAGGTGTATATACGTAGATGAATAAAAAGAGAAACAAAGAAACCATTTTATTTCTCTATTATGTTGTATACAAAAAAAATAAAAAAAACACATGTACAGTAACAATATTACATATATTTCACTATATTTGCGACAAGAATATAAACCATTTAAAACATAAAAAGCTATGACTAAAATTGGAATCCCTAAAGAAATCAAGAACAATGAAAACCGCGTAGGCATGACACCTGCAGGAGTTGCCGAACTTATCAGGCACGGGCATCAGGTTTTAGTACAGCATACAGCAGGCATAGGCAGTGGCTTTAACGACGCTGCATATGAGTCTGTCGGAGCTAAAATCATACCCTCCATCGAAGAGGTATATGCTGCAACCGACATGATTATAAAGGTTAAGGAGCCTATAGAGCCGGAATACGCGCTTATCCGCAAGGATCAGGTGGTATTCACCTACTTCCATTTCGCATGCGACAAGCCTCTCACCGATGCTATGATCAAGAGTCGTGCAGTATGTATCGCCTATGAAACAGTAGAAAAAGCTGATCATTCGCTACCTCTTCTTATTCCCATGAGCGAAGTGGCGGGCCGTATGGCGGTACAAAACGGTGCCTATTACCTTCAAAAAACTAAGGGCGGAAAGGGAAAGCTTATGGCTGGAGTGCCGGGAGTAATGCCGGCTAAGGTGCTTGTATTGGGTGGCGGAACCGTAGGAGAGGCCGCTGCAAGGATTGCGGCAGGCATGGGGGCCGATGTTATCATCACCGACATTTCGCTGCCCAAACTGAAACAACTTGCCACATACATGCCGTCTAACGTACATACGCTTTATTCTTCAGAACACAACATCCGTCAACAACTGCCCAATGTAGACGTTGTAATCGGCTCGGTGTTGGTGCCCGGCGATGCTGCACCGCATCTTATCACACGCGACATGCTCAGTTTGATGGAGCCGGGAACAGTGCTTGTCGATGTTGCCATAGACCAAGGAGGTTGTTTCGAGACATCCCATCCGACCACACACAGCGATCCTACGTATATTACAGACGGCATACTGCATTATGCAGTGGCCAATATACCAGGTGCAATTCCCAACACGTCGACCATAGCACTAACGAATGCTACACTTAAATATGCAGTCCGACTGGCCGACATGGGCTGGAAACAAGCTTGTAAAGACGATCCGGCACTCATGAAAGGCGTAAACATGGTCGACGGTAAGGTAACCTACAAGGCCGTTGCCAAGGTTTGGGGACTGAAATACACACCGCTTGTTTTGTAGGAGAGACAGATAAAGGGCGACTCTACAACCAATAATCGCCCACCGTCTTATTGCGATAAGACGGCTTAAGGGGTGACCTGAGATAAGCAACCAAATAAGTTATCAGGATTATAACGCTTATCCTCGTCACCCCATTTTATGCTCTATTTTTCCTTTCCTTAAAAAAATAACAGCTCTCCTCCTTATGAAAATGATAAAAGGCGAGATAGAAACAAGAGGTATATCCCAGAAACTGCTGGTTCAAAGAATGGAGGAATCTTATACAGTTCTTAATGAAATGCTCAACGGAAAGCACCCCGTGTCGACAAAGAAGGCACAATATCTTCCGTTCGTATAGCCCACCGACGGTTCGGTTTGGTACTCATAACGAAATGAAGATTGATGCCTTTCTGAACCTCCTCCCATGTAAGATATGATTTAGAGTAGGGTTTTCCGTTCACATACACTTTGTTTATATATACTGCCTTGGGGCTCCAACCCTTCGTTGTCATGCGAATATGATTACCGTTGCTCATGGTTACGTCAATTGCAGGCAACACCGGTGAACCGATATTGTAATATCCACTTGCCGGAGCCACGGGATATATGCCTATACAATTGAAGATGTACCACGCCGACATCTGCCCGCAATCATCGTTTCCACATAGAGAATTGGGTGTATTCCCATAGAAAAGATCCGCTATTTGACGCACTCGTCGCTGACATTTCCATCCTTCACCGATATAATTATAAAGGTATGTCACGTGATGACACGGCTCATTGCCGTGCCAATAGGCCCCTATGCGCCCGTGGATATCATGTGCACCCGGGATATCATGTGGGAGTATCAGTGTAAAGAGCGAATCCAAACGGGCACGAAACAGGTCTCTGCCCATCAAATTTATCAGTCCTTGCACATCGTGCGGCACTGTCCAATGATACTGCACGGTAAATCCTTCAGTAATATCTCCCCAGCCATTTACCGATCCGGGGCCCTGATAAGCCACCGGAGCAAAAGGTGTACGCCACGTACCGTCAGCTGCTCGCCCGCGCATATACTTAGTTTCGAAATCGAAAAGGTTCCGGTAATTAAGCGCACGTTTAAGGAAGAAGTCTGCCGTTTGGACTTTTCCCAGCGCTTTTGCAGCCTGATAAATGGCATAGTCGTCGTATGCATACTCGAGAGTCTTAGAGACTGACTCCTGTTCTTTGTCATATGGCACGTATCCTTTGGCATTGTAATCGGTCAATCCGTTGTAGTTACGGTTCATTGCCGTGGTAACCATAGCATCGAAAGCCCGTTCGTAATCGAAACCTTTCACCCCTTTACAGATCATATCCGCAAGCACCGACACGGCATGATAGCCTATCATGCACCACGTTTCATTGCTTCCAAACGACCAAAATGGAAGCATTCGTTCCACACTTTTATCGTAATGAGCCAGTAAGGAATTAGCCACATCGGCTTGGACTTCTTGATGTACGAGGTTCATCAACGGGTGAAAAGCGCGATAGGTGTCCCAAAGCGAAAACTCGGTACGGTTGGTAAAGCCGTTTTCCAGCTCTATATTCTTGTCCAACCCACGGTATCTGCCGTCGGCATCGTCGTAGACAAACGGGCATAGAGCGGCATGATAAGCCGAGGTATAGAATGTTTCTTTCTGCTCAGACGTGCCTTCTATGCGATATTTCGACAACTCTTTTTCCCACTTATCCTCGGCAAGTTGCCTCAACGAGTCGAAGGTCTTGCCCTGCAATTCCTGCAGGTTGAGCTTGGCACCGGCGGTGCTTATGCCCGATATTGCCGTCTTCACGGTGATCTGTTCACCCTCTTCGGTATCGAAAGATGCCGTAAACATTATCCCTTGTCCCCATGCCTCGCGGTTACTCCTGAACCGGTTACCATTGTAAACCACAGGCTTTTTGTTCTGATAAACCATGAACTGTCGGAACGGTTTGGAGAATGTTGCCGTAAAATAAATATGGCGTTCCGGCCCCCACCCTTGTATCAAGCGATAACCGGTAACGGTGCTGTCGTTCTCAACCCGTATATTTGACCATGCACAATGCTGCCACAACGTATGTTGAAAGTCGATCAACACGAACGATTCCGACGACTTAGGATAAGTAAATCGCAAGATACCGCTTCTAAGTCCTGCGGTCATCTCGGCTTTCACGCCGTAATCGAGCAGATGCACGGCATAATATCCGGGGGTGGCCCGTTCGTCTTCGTGCCTGAACCTGCTGCGGTAACCGCTGTCGGGAGCCTCATCGGTACCAGCATCGAGCCTTATTACACCTGTTCCGGGCATGAACAAGAAATCGCCCATATCGGGAATACCCGTACCGCTCAAATGAGTTAACGAAAATCCCTGTATGCTCTGTCGGTTCCATTTGTAGCCCGAAGCAGCATCGTAAAAGTGTTCGTCGGTATCGGGACTTATCTGTATGCCACCGAAAGGTATCTGTGCGCCCGGATATACGTTACCGTAACCGTCGGTACCCACAAAAAGATTGACGTACGAAACAAGTTTCCTCGACTGCTGTTTAGGCTTGGCAATGGCGACGCCTCCCAAAACTAACGCCGTGATAAGAATGATGTATCGGTTCATAACTGCATATTTATTGTTTGATATCGCCTACTGCAATCTGGTATTCCTGCCACAATTTATCCATCGTATAGCCGCTGCCAAGAGCATACTGCACGGCACCATCCCACGACCACGGCACAACTTCGAGCGTCGAACGGTTCATCTTGCGCAAAAAGTCCTTATCCTTATACTCACGAACCCAATTAAAAAAGTAGCCCGTATAGCGATATGCGTCCTTATAATTACCTCCCTTGGGCCGATCTTTATCGCCATGAAAGCCACCACATGCCACTCTTACGGCATCTGCCATGCCCTCTATGAAGGCCCAAAAAGTACGGTTGCTACTGTAACTGCCTATGCCTTGCGGTTCCAACTGGAAGGCATGAGTAAGTTCGTGCAACAATACACCGCGCGTTTCAAAGTCGACTCGCGCTGTATCATGGTGCTCGAAAGAGCGTTCCACATGGCGTGTACTGTAGAAGATGCTTACTTCTCCACCTCCTCCATCCTTCGCCGAAATGCCCTCAACATCCTCTATAGTGTAACGAAGCGTACGACATTGCGGAATACTATCCTGTGGAGAAAAGTACAAGGTTTGCAATACAGTGCGGGCAACCGCGCGGATATACGCATCCGGATCGTTGATAATCGAGTGATAGATGTACGAGCCCTTAGTATTAGGAGCCTTATCTAAGAAGATTATACGGCCCATGTATCGATCGTACATCATAGATGTATCGGCCTTAGATGTACCTTTTATACGATCCGCCTGTCGCATGGAGCCGCACGAGACAAGCGATACTACGCAAACCGTTATGAGGATTGTTGCCGGAAGAGAGTGTTTCATAGAGTTTTGCCTGTTGATTATATGATTATGAAATGTTTATTCTCCCACGGTCATAGAATAGGGTTTGTCTTCACGGGCCAAACCTCTTTTCCTGTTAGGCTTACTGCCCATCGTAAATTCGAGCGTGCACCCGCGGAGCAAATCGGCATGGGTAACGTAGAGTTTCGTATAAGGTTTTCCATTCATCTTCACGCTTTGCACGTAACGGTTCTTGTCGCTAACCCTGTCGGCCTTGATAATTAAATGTTTCCCATTGGGCAACGTCACATTTATATAGGGCATGTAAGGCGCTCCAAGCACGTATTGATCGGTGCCGGGACATACGGGATAGAAGCCCAGAGCAGTAAAAATATACCACGCGGACATCTGTCCACAGTCGTCATTTCCACCAAGTCCACGTATCATATTACGATACATCTTGTTCATAATGGCCCTCAACCGGTGTTGAGTAAGCCATGGAGCCGACGTCCATACATAAAGATACGGCACGTGATGACTCGGTTCGTTACCATGAACGTAACCTCCGACGAGGCAATCTGCTGTTATATCCTCGTTATCCTTGTAATATACAGGTGGTAGATCCATCTCGAAAAGCTCGTCGAGCTTCTTCAAAAAGGCTTGTTCGCCCCCCATAACGCCGATAAGTCCATAAACATCTTGCGGTGCATGGAACGAAAAGTTCCACGAGTTTCCCTCTATAAAGCCCTCGCCATAGGTCTGAAACGGATCAAAGTTTTTCTTAAAACTGCCGTTGGCATAACGGGGAACGGCGAAACCCAAGGCAAGATCGAACGTATTGCGATAGTTCAAGGCACGACGGGCAAACTGCTCGGCAATACCAGTGCGCCCCTCTTTCAGAGCTGCGGCATAGATTGTCCAGTCGTCGAAGGAATATTCGAGCGTATTGGATGCCGCAGTCGCATCGTGATCATAGGGGGCATAGCCCAACTTCATATACTCTTTAAGACCGACGAAACGAGGCCATGTGGCCGTTGAAACCATTGCCTCGAAGGCCTCATTCTTATCGATAGGGGCGCCTTTCACGATGGCATCCGCCAATACCGTAACGGCATGATAGCCCGTCATGCACCATCCTTCGTTGCCCATAAGACTCCATACCGGCAACAGATGATGCACACTCTGCCGCCAATGGGCCATCATAGACTTCACCATATTAGTGTTGCGGTCGGTCTTTAGTAGGTTTAGCAGCGGATGTTCGGCACGATAAGTGTCCCAGAGCGAGAAAACAGTGTAGTTATCGAAATCGGTTGCCTCGTGAATATTGCCGTCGAGCCCACGATATTTCTTGTCTACATCCATATAAATCGATGGATTTATCATCGTATGATACAGCGAGGTGTAGAGCATAACCTTCTGATTATCGGTGCCATGGCAGTCGATTATGCCGAGTTCTCGTTGCCAAGAATTCCGTGTGGCGGTATACACGTCTTCGAAACTCATACCGCCAACCTCGGCTGCAAGGTTCTTTCGTGCCCCTTCGGTGCTCACTGCAGAGAGGGCGATCTTTACGGTTAATGCCTGTGAACGGCTGTTATCGAAGTTGAAATAGGCTACTATACCACGCCCGCTCATTTCGGGGAAGTCGTGATAAAGGTCGAACTTACGCCAAAAGCCTTGGTATTTAGGGCGCTTCCTGTCACGATATCCATAAGATAGAATGGGCTTGTTGAACGAGATAGCGAAATATGTATAGCCGGTACGAGCCCATCCGTTGGTGATACGATAGCCGGTTATCAGCGTATCATCCTCTACCCGTAAGCTGCTCCACAACACTTTACCATCGTAATTGTATATGCCATGCAGCAGATCAAGTATCAGACGGGCATCTTGTCCCTGCGGAAAAGTGTACTTATGCACACCCACTCGCGGCGTTGCAGTAAGCTGAACACGCACGTTATTGTCGGAGAGAGTAACCTCGTAATACCCTGCCGAGGTCTTTTCGGTGACATGCGAGTAGCGCGAACGATAACCTTTGTCGGGCTCGGATACCGTGCCCGGCGTTAACAGAAGTCGACCGGTCTGCGGCATGAGCATCACATCGCCGAGGTCTGAGTGCCCGGTACCACTCAAATGAGTATGACTAAAGCCCACAATCGTGGGATCGTGATATTGATATCCCGCACAATAAGCGTACACGTTTCCTTGGTATTTGCCATTTACATTGTGGGGGATAGTATCGGTTTCTGGGCTTAATTGCACAATTCCGAAAGGCGCACAAGCCCCCGGAAAGGTGTGTCCCATACCGTCGGTCCCTATCAATGGGTTCACAAAAGAAGTAACATCCTTTCGGTTCTGTGCATGGGCAGCAGCGGAACACAAAGCGAATACCGCTACAAGAATAGACAAAGTTGTTTTCATTATGGTGTATGTGTGGTTGATTTATTTACCAATTTCGAGGCTACTCCGCTTAGGACGATGGTAACTTCGGTATTCATCGAGCGGAATTTCCACATCGGGTTCCAAAAGCGTACCGGCATGTGGAAGGCGGAATTTTTGATACCTGATGTTCATACCCCGTTCTATCCACATGGCTTCATAATAAGTCTGAATGGAGAGTATCTTGGATGTTTCGGTATCGAGCCCAGCGGTTTGGTACAGATCATCGGTGCGGAAGAGCAGCGGGAGCACATTTTTATCAACCATATACGAGGTATATGTAAAAAGGAAATTGGAATCTGTCTTCAAATGAACAATACCTCCGTCGACCATAAAGCGACGGTATCGCTCCATAAAATAGGTAGAAGAGAGGCGCTTGCGAGCATTTTTCATCTGCGGATCGCTAAAGGTTAACCATATTTCCTGCACCTCATTGGGGGCGAAAAAGCGGTCGATAAGTTCGATATTCGTACGCAGGAACGCCACATTTTTAAGCCTCTGTTCCAGCGCGAGCTTAGCTCCGTTCCACATACGTGCCCCCTTTATGTCTATTCCGATGAAGTTCATGCAGGGATAGAGCTTGGCCAAACCCACGGTATATTCCCCTTTTCCGCAGCCAAGTTCGAGCACTATCGGGTTCGAGTTGCCGAAATACTGCTCACGCCAATGCCCTTTCATTGCGAAAGACACATCTTGTATCACGGAAAACGGGTATTGAAACACATTGCTGAAGGTATTCATTTCAGCGAATTTAGCTAATTTTCCCTTACTCATAGTTATTGATTAATGAGGTCGAACGGTTCTCTTATTTTATACACGAGGTACTATATCACTTGATACAAAGAATGGATAATCCGAATATAATCAAGTTTCTCTTTCTGTAACAGACATTTGTTCGCAATATACTATTTTTTTGTTGCAAAGATAGGAATAGTCGAAAGTTATCGAACTTACCTGAAATTGACAAGACACTACCTATTTTCTACAAAGATAAACAATAAATGCATAACACACAAACAGTGGAGATATTTTTTATATTCCATAACTCTAAAACCAACAAATACAAACGATGTAACGGCAAAACAAATTGTATATTGAATAAAAATGAGTAACTTTGCAATGATTATTATAGGAACTGATGATAGACAGACCAACCATTGAGAAGATTAAAGATGCCGCCAATATCGTAGATGTGGTATCCGAATTCGTGTCACTTCGCAAGCGTGGCGCCAATTACATGGGCCTGTGCCCCTTTCACAACGAGAAAACGCCGTCGTTCGTAGTATCGCCTTCGCGCGGTACATGTCATTGTTTCGGCTGTGGAAAGGGTGGAAATGCCGTGAGTTTCATAATGGAACACGAACAAATGACCTATCCTGAAGCGCTCAGATGGCTCGCCAACAAATATCATATAGAAATAAAAGAGCGCGAACTTACCGATGATGAGAAGCGCGAACAGAGCGAACGAGAGTCGATGTTCATAGTAAATGAGTGGACAGCCAAATACTTTCAAGATATTCTACATAATACCCCCGACGGTTTGGCTATAGGCATGCAATATTTCCGCAGCCGAGGTTTCCGCGACGACATTATAGAAAAATTTCAATTGGGTTATGACCTGCAAGACCGCCATGCTCTGGCTGCTACAGCCATTAAGAAGAGCTATAAGCCCGAGTTCCTGCTTAAAACGGGCATATGCTACGAGAACGACCGTCACGAACTTATCGATCGTTTTTCGGGACGCGTAGTCTTCCCGTGGATAGGCGTAAGCGGTAAGGTTGTTGGATTTGGAGGTCGCGTGCTTGACTCCCGTACCAAAGGCGTAAATGTGAAGTATGTAAACTCGCCAGAATCTGATATCTTTCATAAGGACCATGAACTCTATGGCATTTATCAGGCTAAAAAAGCCATTGCAAAAGAAGATCGAGTGTACATGGTCGAGGGGTATACCGACGTTATTTCCATGCATCAGTGTGGCATAGAGAACGTAGTAGCCAACTCGGGCACGGCACTCAGCTTTCATCAGATACACACCTTGCACCGCTTCACCTCTAACATAACCTTGTTATACGATGGTGATGAGGCCGGTATACACGCTGCTTTGCGCGGTACAGATATGCTCTTGGCCGAAGGAATGAACCTTAAAGTGCTGTTACTCCCCGATGGTAACGATCCTGACAGCTTCTCTCGTCAGCATTCGGTGGCCGAATTCCGCCAATATATCAACGACCATCAAACGGATTTCATACAGTTCAAGACCGATCTATTACTGAAGAATGAGACCGATCCCATTAAAAGATCTGAAGCAATCAACTCGATTGTGAAGAGTATATCGGTCATTCAAAACCAGATATTGCGCGATACATACCTGCATGACTGTGCACAACGCATGGGTATCAATGAGGGAACGCTCATCAATACCATGAATCGGTTTATTAGAGACAGCCGAGATGTGCAGGCCAAAGAGACCTATCACAAACAACAGGCGCAGGAACCGCAAGCTGCGCCTCGGCACCCCATACAACCTTCTACACCCATGCAACAGGCCAAGAAAGTAGAACAAATGCTGATACAACTCGTTATGAAGTACGGAGACCGTATTGTCGTGAAAGATGCCACCGACGAAGAAGGTAATATTTACACGCTCTCGGTGGCGCAATTTATCGATTATAATCTGAATACAGATAATCTGCAATTCAACAACGAACTATATAACAAGATACTGGCCGAGGCGGTCGAGTGTTGCAGAACGGAGGGATTTCGTGCCGAAACCTACTTTGTTCACCATGAAAATATAGAGATCAGCCGCCTTGCCATAGACATGACGACCGACAAGTTCAAACTTTCAGAGAGCTTAAAAAAGGAAATCGACGATGAAAGATTGCTCAACGAAACAATACATTTGTTATTGGATTTCCGCAAAGATTATGTGGATGAGCGGCTTAAAGAACTGCAACAAGGAATCTCTTTGGCTGCAAACGAACCTGAAAAGTATAATAAGCTCATTAAAGAGTATATGGATATGAAAAACATCCACGACGCTCTAGCCCGCAAACTGGGCAACAATATTATAGTATAGCTACGATCCGTAACAAACCATAGCACGTTTTTTGTGATTATCAAAGAGATACATTTCGTATTACGGACTTTATATGTTTATTTTTTTTCTTAGTACATCATAGTTAATTAAGATAATAAATTTCTACTAAATTCGATCAACTTGTTTCACACCTTTCACCGTTCTGATTTTTTTAACGAGAGCATCAAGGTGGGAGGTATCGTTCAGTTGGACGATAAGATTGCCACTGAAAAGACCGTCGTGGCTATCGATATTAATACTTCTCATCACGATTTTTTCTTCTTTTGAGATAATACTTGTGATGTTATTCACAATGCCGATATCATCGTTACCGATAATGTGCAGTGTGATGCTGTACAGACTACTACCCTTTCCGCTCCAACGAGCTTTCACGACTCTGTAACCGAAACGTTTTCTCAGTTCAGGAGCGTTAGGGCAGTCGGTACGATGTATTTTTATACCTCCGTTGACAGTGACAAAGCCGAAGATTGAATCGCCATAGATGGGGTGGCAACATTTAGCCAAGGAATAGTCTATGCCTTTTAGGTTGCAGTCGATCACCAGCACGTCTTCGTTCTGTTTTACAATATCTTCGTCGGGGTTCTCGTAGTTGTATTGATCTGCCGACTGTGCTATTTTATTGGAGTTGGTATTGAAATCGCGATCTCTTATTTCTACGTATCGTTCTATGATTTCGTTAGGATCGAGTTTCTCATCGGCTATCTGTTTGTAGAAATCAGAAACCTCTTTAAAGCCCATTTTCTTAATAAGGTGCGACATGATGGCCTCTTCCACTTCGATTTTTTTATTTTTAAATCTTCTTTCGAGCAGTTCCTTTGCATATAAGACATCCTTAGCTTGCGTCTCTTTCAAAGCAAGGCGTATCTTCGATTTAGCACGAGAAGTCTTGACGATATTTATCCAATCTCGCTTCGGTTTTTGATTGTTTTGGGTGATAATCTCCACCTGATCGCCCGAATGCAGCATTTCTCGCATGGGAACAACCTTACCGTTGATACGTCCACCCACACATGTATTGCCCACACCAGAATGAATATGGTAGGCAAAATCGAGCACAGTTGCACCTTTAGGAAATTTATAAAGGTCGCCTTTCGGGGTAAAGGCGTATACTTCATCTTCGTATAAATCGAGTTTGAACTGATCCATCACCTGCATGTTATCACCGGCCTCTAAGGCAGTTCGAATACTTGTGAGCCATTCGTCCAACGCACCTTCGCTTTTAATTCCCTTATAGCGCCAATGGGCAGCCAACCCTCTTTCTGCTATATCGTCCATGCGTTCAGTACGTATCTGCACTTCTACCCATTTGTTTTCGGGTCCTAAGACGGTGATATGGAGACTTTCGTAACCGTTCGATTTAGGTACTGAGAGCCAGTCACGAAGTCGTTTAGGATTGGGCTGATACATGTCTGTGATGATCGAATAAGTCTGCCAGCACTGCATTTTTTCTTTCTCAATCGGAGAATTTAGGATAATACGAATGGCAAAGAGATCGTAGATTCCTTCGAAACCACATTGCTGTTTCTTCATTTTTTGCCAAATGGAGTGGATGCTCTTCGTACGCCCTTTCATGTGATACTGTAGTCCTGCAGCGTCTAACTTTTCCTCTATCGGTTTGATGAAACGTTCGATATAAGCATCTCTCGATTTCTTCGTAGTATTCAGCTTATCTTTAATCATGTAGTAGGCGTCATGTTCAAGATATTTCAGGCTTAAGTCTTCAAGTTCGCTTTTCAGTTTGTAAAGTCCGAGTTTATGCGCCAAAGGGGCGTATAGATAGCTTGCTTCTTCCGACACCTCTCGTTGGGCTTGCATGTTAGAAGTGTCGCGTATCTGTCGCATCAGGTTTACTCGATCCGCGATCATGATAAGTATCACTCGCATATCTTCTGCAAACGACAATAACAGATTGCGGAAATTTTCGCTTTCTATCACCGGATTTTTACTGTATAAATCGTGGATGCGTACCAATCCGTGAATAATATGAGCCGTACTTTCGCCGAAAGTATTACGAATAGTATCAAGATCTGCATTCTTATCAAGTACACTGGTGTAGAGCAATATAGCAATCACGCTGTCACGTTTCAGCCCAATTTCATCAACAGCGATCTCTGCTGTCTGCAATGCGTTCAGTATCGGATTCAGTCCGAATACATCTCTGTGAATATGATTATTACCGATAGCTGTTTCCAAATATTTATGAATGTTTTCAAAATCGTCGTCTTTTAACGAATCACCTATACCATTACACAGTCTGGTAATAATCTTTTTCGAAGATTCACGCTCTTGTTCTGTAAATACAAATTTTACTTCCATGTATTGTTTTCTATTGAGTAATGAATACAAACGTTTCCGCACATACTCAAAGCTTATTTTATTTATCACTATTGCAAAAGTAACATTTTCCATGTAAACATTTCCTGTTTTCAGAAAAAGTAACTATATTTGTGTCGAAATATGTTATGTCAAGATTAAAAAGTATGTGCGCTTCCATTATTTTTTAATATAACAATTCTCAAATATAATTATATAAATATGACACAACAAGACGTTGATCAAATCTTAACCAGAGGCATCTCAGTAGATCAGATAAACCATCAGTTGGAAGAAATAAGAACGGGCTTTCCATTTCTGCATATTGCTTCGGCCGCTTCTGTAGGCAATGGAATAATTGCTCCTACAGTGGATGAACGGGATAAATATATCGACTTATGGAACGAATATAAACGAGAAGGACATAAAATCGTGAAGTTTGTGCCGGCAAGCGGTGCCGCAAGTCGCATGTTTAAAGATTTATTTGCTTTCTTGAACGCCGATTATGAAATTCCTACGACCGATTTCGAGAAGACCTTTTTCGACCATATTAGAAAGTTTGCCTTTAGAGAGAAGCTTTGTGATCAGTGCAAAAAAAACGAAAGTAAGAATGTTTGTACACTCTTATCCGATGGAAACTATAAGGCTATTGTGGCCAATTTATTGGAGCCGAAAGGCTTGAATTATGGACAGCTGCCTAAGGGATTACTCCTATTCCATAACTATGACGACGGTGCACGCACCCCTATGGAGGAACATCTTGTAGAGGCAGCGCTATATGCCAGTTCAAATGGAGAGGCTAATGTGCATTTTACAGTTTCTCATGATCATCTTGAATTGTTCAAGAAGAAAGTTGAAAAGAAAATAGATTATTATTCTAAGAAATTCAAGATACATTATGACGTGTCGTTCTCTGAGCAGAAACCGAGCACGGATACCATTGCAGCAAATGTGGACAATACACCTTTCCGCAATGAAGATGGCACATTGTTCTTCCGCCCGGGCGGACATGGAGCATTGATAGAAAACCTAAACGAGATAGATGCAGATATTGTATTCATAAAGAATATAGATAATGTAGTGCCAGACAGGCTGAAAGGCGATACAATTACTTACAAACAACTGATAGCAGGAGTGCTCGTAGCAGTTCAAAAGCAGGTCTTCGAATATTTGGAACTGCTGGAGTCGGGTTGTTATACACAGGAAAGGTTAGAAGAAATTATTCGTTTCGTACAACGAGACCTGTGTTGTAGAAAAGCGAATATAAAGGAATTCGAAGACACGGAATTGGTGAACTATTTACATAAGAAGCTTGACAGACCGATAAGAGTTTGCGGTGTAGTAAAAAATGTGGGTGAACCGGGGGGCGGTCCATTCCTTGCATATAACCAAGATGGTACAATTAGCCCTCAAATACTTGAGGAAAGTCAAATCGATAAGACCAATCCAGCTTATGTAAAAATGTTTGCAGAGAGTACACACTTTAACCCCGTTGATTTGGTTTGCGCCATCAAGAATTATAAGGGAGAGTGTTTCCATCTGCCAGATTTTGTAGATAAAAACACTGGTTTCATTAGTTCGAAGAGTAAGGATGGTAAAGAACTGAAAGCATTGGAACTTCCTGGACTGTGGAATGGTGCTATGAGTGATTGGAATACGGTATTCGTAGAAGTTCCGTTGACGACATTCAATCCCGTAAAAACTGTGAACGATTTGCTAAGAGAGCAGCATCAATAATATTCAGACAAGGCACCTAATAGAGATAGACCGTGCACCTAATGATGATATGGGAATGGTTTATCTCTATTAGAGGCTATGTTTATTATTGCCGTTTTATATTATTACACAAACAACATTCCTATTTGATACACGGCGGCAGACACGCACCATGCCAATAGAGTGGTATAGCATGCAGCGAAGAGAGCCCATTTCCAAGAACCGGTTTCTCCCTTTATTGCAGCAATAGTAGCAATACAAGGGAAATAGAGTAACACAAAAAGTAGAAAACAGTAAGCCGTTAACGGAGTTATGCCGTTTGCACTCATCTCTTTGTTGAGCACTTGATATTTACGATTATTCGTGTTGTCTCCATTATCTTCAGCAAGCGTTTCGTCATTACTATACAGCACGCCCATTGTAGAGGCCACAATTTCTTTGGCACCCACGCCGGCTACAAGTCCTACATCTAATTTCCAGTCGAACCCCTGTGCACGGAATATTGGTTCGATGGCCTTACCTATATGACCGATGTAGCTTTGTTCCTGCTGTTCTTGACGATTCAAACTGTCGTTATGTGGAAAATATCCCAATGCCCACACGATGATACTTGCCACAAGAATAATACCTCCCATCTTCTTTAAGTATTGTTTTCCTTTCTCCCAAGTATGTCTTCCTATAGCTTTCCATGTAGGAAAACGGTAAGGAGGTAGTTCCATTACGAACGGTGTGTCTTCTCCCTTGATGACCGTTTTGCTAAATAAACGGCTCATAAGAATGGCCATGAGCACACCGATAAGATATAGCGACATCATGATTAGCGAACGATATTTCATGGTAAAGAATGTTCCTGTTATCATAATGTAAATGGGTAAACGTGCCGAACAACTCATTAAAGGCAATATTAACATGGTGATGAGGCGTGACCGGTGGCTCTCTATAGTGCGTGTGGCCATAACGGCAGGCACATTACACCCAAAACCCATGATAAGTGGTATAAATGACTTACCATGTAATCCCATTTTATGCATAAGTTTATCCATAATGAAAGCTGCGCGTGCCATATAGCCCGAATCTTCCATATAAGATATAAAGAAATAGAGTATAAGTATCTGTGGCAAGAATACGATGACGGCACCGACACCACCGATAACACCGTCTATAAGCATATCTTTTACCGGTCCGGCGGGCATATTCGTATTGATAAAATTGCCAAGCCATGCCACACCGGTATCTATCCAATCCATAGGAACTTGTCCAACAACAAAGGTTGTTGTAAACATAATGAACAGGAATACGATAAAAATAGGAAATCCGAGGAGTTTGTTTGTAATGATACTATCGAGCAGATGGGTTATTTGGTAAGTGTCTTTCTTGTGACCTGTGCGGTATTGTGCCTCCTGCAAGGCACCATGAATGAAACCGTACTTGGCATCCATAATAGCCGTTTCTAAATCATCGCCCGTTTCTTCTTTTACTCTTTCGGCAGTTCGGTTACGGATGTTAATAATATCACTCTTGTAAGGTAAGGTGTTTAAAAGAATTTCTGTATCTTTATCTCTTTCGAGAATCTTGATGGCAAGGTAACGGGTGGAATAGTGTAGGCGTATATTTTCATCAGCCTTTAGATATTTTTGTATATCAGTAATACCTTGTTCTATTTCGTGTCCATGATTAATATGGATATGGCGGAATACTCCGTTTTTTGGTTGTTCACCACTAACCTTGTCTTCTGAGTATATGGTTTTATTATCATTCTCTTTCAATTCCTTATGCTGTAGCTGAATATTTTTGACTGTTTCATGATTTAATTGTTTCTTACTATTTACATAATCTGCGTTTTCGTATATGCTGATAATAGTGTGGAAAAGCGTTTTTACACCCTTGCCAGATGTAAAGACAGTTGGTATCATCGGCACGCCGAAAAGCTGTCCCAATTTGTTATAGTCAATATTATCACCCCGCTTTTCTGTTTCATCGAACATATTCAGCGCACATACCATGCACTGATACATATCGATGAGTTGTGTCGTAAGGTATAGATTACGTTCAAGATTCGATGTATCTATTACATTAATAATAACATCGGGCATATTTTCTATAATCTGTTTCCTTACATAGAGTTCTTCTGGTGAGTAGGCCGATAAGGAATAGGTGCCGGGGAGATCGATAAGGTTGAATTTATAGCCTTCGTATTCTGTGAATCCTTCTTTTGCATCTACTGTTACACCGGAATAATTTCCCACTCTTTCGTGAGCTCCAGAAACAAAGTTGAACAGTGAAGTTTTACCACAGTTAGGATTACCCACTAGAGCGACATTGATAGTACGACGCTTTTTCATGGCAGCATCATGTAATTGCTTGTCGGTTAAAACTACGGTATCTGTATCCTCTTGTAAGTGAAAAGTCGATAAAGTCTCGGTGTGTTTGCTTTCTTTTTTGAGTTGTGCGGCTTCTTGCATCGACATAATCTCGATTTGTGCGGCTTCACTATGGCGGAGTGAAACCTCGTATCCCATGATTTTATATTTTACTGGATCGCGTAGTGGGGCGTTGAGGAGCACTTCTACCACTTTCCCCCTGATGAACCCCATTTCTATAATTCGTTTTCTAAAACCGCCATGCCCGTAGACTTTTACGATAATTCCCTTCTCTCCTGTCTTAAGTTCGCTTAGTCTCATAAATTCAACTCTTTCCATTAAATAACACAAAGATACTAATTTTACCTTGCAACAGAGTGGCAATTGTGTAAGTAGTCCAATAAAATACCTAAAAATAATGATAGTTGATGGTGTTAAATGTTATTAATGGAAAGGATATGAATTTCCAAATTTTGCTATTTTTGCAGGCATGAATAGTTATTTCTTAAATATGTTTCTTTTGCTTCCATTTTTAGGAATAGGAATGGATAACACTGTGAAAATTGTGCAAGTAAATGAACAACACGCTTTCCCATCCACTGTTCCCGCAGGCAATTATAGTGGGATTACTTCGATCGGTGGCAACCGATACGCGGTAGTGAGCGATAAAGCATCAGAAGATGGATTTTTCATCTTTGATATTAAAGTAGATGAGAAAACAGGTGATATCGTACATGTAATGAACCTCGGATATCGATCGACGGGGAGGTCGAATAGAGATATGGAAGGCGTGGCATATTTTCCAAATAAAAAAACAGTTTTTATTTCAGGCGAAGCCGACAATCAAATTATGGAGTACGATCTTGATGGGAAATATACAGGGCGCCGCCTAAAAATACCTTTTTGTTTTAGTCAGGCAACCAAGAATTATGGTTTAGAATCATTAACTTATTCTTCAACTACCCATCTTTTTTGGACTTGTAATGAAAGTACACTGACGAATGACGGCCCACAGGCAAATTCTGTTAATGGAGTAAGAAATAAAATAAGAATACAATCATTTTCAGATGATTTGGAACCGCTTGGACAATATGCTTATCTAATGGATGCTCCAAAGGCACATAAAAAGACGCATCTTTATTGTATGGGAGTAAGCGAAATAACAGCACTCGATAACGGTAATTTACTGGTATTAGAACGCGAATTTTATACACCATCTGCGAAGATCGGTGCTTTTGTGATGAATAAAATTTATGAGGTGAACCCATCGACTGCTTCCACGATAGAAACTGATACCCTGCGAAACGATGGACCTTTCTTGCAGAAACATCTCTTATATGAATGGCAAACAAAGTTTAATCTTACGAATAGAAATATAGCCAATTACGAAGGAATGTGTCTTGGCCCAAAATTGGCTGACGGCTCACAGGTGCTATTATTAATCTCCGATTCACAAAATCAGTACGCTGGTGTGTTGAAAGATTGGTTCAAATCGCTTGTTATTAAGTATTAAATGTAAGAGCTATCATTTTGTATATTTTAAATGAGCTATTTGTATAGATGGTCTTTATTTTGTTTGTCGTAGGTAGATAAATACTGTGAAAATCTCATCACAAACATCAATTAAGGAATGAAATAAACAAAAAGTCCATTTTTTCTGTGAAAACAGGCAAAATAATTAAACTTGATATAATCCAATACATCAAATATAGAAAATTCAACTTAAAATGTTCTTTTTCATGCCGAACGAAGACTAATTATTGAAAAATAATCATTTACGGTCTAATATTTGATAAAAACATCAGATAATTATTATCTAGAATACAAAATGAAAAAAATATATTGCAAAAATGTTATCCAGCATCCTAATTTTTTAAAAAACGTTAGAAACTTACCTTTTAGGAACTCTGATAGTAAGTAAACTATCAAAAAGCCTTCTTTCAGTATGCCGGAAGATATAAAAATGATGAAAAGTCATCTCCAAACGATCTAAAACTATAAAAATCAATTAAAAGATCATTTAATGATTATCAGAAAACCCACAGATAGACATTTATTCCATTCCTGTGTATTCTGATAATCGTTTTCCAATAAAAAGTTATCAAAAAGGTTATTTTTTAGCACTTTTCATTGATATTACTCTCTAATTTATACCTAATGTTATAGATAAAAAATTGCGAGCCTTTTTGTGAGTATAATTTTTTAAATATTCTGTTTTGCAGATTCTTTATTGACTAATATCTCCTCGCATAAACAATACTTTTTAACTAAAGTTCCCCCCCTTAAAACGCTGGCTTTTCCCATTCACCTTTGCCTGTGGCCCCCCATATCCATTGAGTTTTAACACATGCCTAATAGAAGTTATGCTGTCTGTCCACATGCTTCATCCCATTTTTCCAACGCTTCAGCCATTACAAGGATTTTGCTCATCTCTTTGTCGTTGTCGCAGATCGTTGTCATAAGCTGTTGGGGCGTCACCCCAAGCGTTTCTCCTAAAACACGAAGAATGCGTTCGATACAGGCTAGAACTCGCTTCCATAACGTGAGTGCCATGAGATCGCCCTCCATATCCGAAAAGAGTTCGCCCATGGTTTGATATTCTGTGAACCGCTTTTCCAAGGCCATGACGGTATATGTAAGGTAACACAGCGTTGCGTCGGCTATCTGACCGTTGAAGTCGCAACCTTGATAACTTCCTAATCCGAGATACTGCTTAGTCTCCTTGTTCATCACCTCGATGTTCCATCTGATCTTATACACTTCAAAGGCTTTTACGAAAGACATCGTGGTGTCTGTGGTGAGCAGGACGTTCCATGAGGAGTTCCTACCATACTTGATGAGGAAGATTCTAACAGGTATGTCTCCCAAGTTGCCGTTGAGCTGAATGTATCGACATTTGTACTTACGGCAGTTCCTTCCCCGTTCGCGTTCATAGGTGGCATTGAGTTCTGCTGCATTTTTCTTCCTGCCTGATACGGTGTATCTCGTCTTTCCCATCTTTGCAAGTCCGACAAAGTGCATTGCACCTTTACCTATGCCCCTGACGCATGCCATAAGCTGCTCGCAAGTGAACCAACTGTCGGTAATCACATACTTCGCATGTAACCCCATCTTCCATCCACGGCGAAGCATAGCCATGGCAACTTCCATCTTGGACGTCTTGCACTCTTGAAAGCGCCTATAGTCGGGGTTGTCGTCATTCCTCTTGGTATGACATGCCTTTCTGCGTTGCTGTCTTGTCAGCCCGCAGTCGCCTTGTCTCCCCCTTTCTTGATGCAGCGAGAAATCAAAGGGTATGGCTGTCTTGCCGTCAAAGAAGGCACAAAGTAACAGCTTGTAGCCCAATACGCATCTGCCTTTCACATGGTCGAAAACACGACTGATACCCTCCATCCTCACGCCACTCTTCTCAAGCACGGTGTCGTCTATGATGAAACAGGTCGTGGTGTCGGACTGAGGAGCTTCGCCATACTTACGCAATAGGCACATATAACGCAGGGCAAAGTGGTTCATCAAGCGTCTCCAATCCATCTTCGGGCGAATCATCATCCGGTAGAAACAGTTCTTGCCATGATTTGAAAGCTCATATATCTTATGCTTGCATATGCGGTGGATGCTCTCACCCACAATGCGGAAGAGGCAAAGAGAAAGGATCAACTCC